>NZ_LS999521.1:3328865-3631489 GCF_900520355.1 Acinetobacter calcoaceticus
AAGTTTCGCCATATTCACTGTCATTATTTTAATTTTATGGTGCTTTAAATTTTATGATCAGCAGCTTCCAACACAGCCTAAACACGACACAATAGAGTTATATGATTAAAAAAGAAAAAGACATGCCCAAACATAAAAGCATGCCTTTTTATATTTAAATTAAGCTTTCTTTAAATCGAGTTTCTTTAAAACTTCAGCTACAGCAATCATGGCAAAACTTGAAGTCACCACTACTGCGGAACCATAACCACCACAGCGCAACCCAGCCGATGGGCAAACATCTGCATTAGAAAATGGATTGTCGATTGAGTAAACACAAGTAATTCCAAATTTCTCTTTTGGCTTTTTACAGATGCCTCGAGCGCGAAGCTGACTACGTAGCTTTGCCAACATTGGGTCTTGTTCTGTTTTTGATAAATCAGCCACGCGAATTTTAAGAGGATCAAGCTTGCCACCCGCCCCACCAGACACAATCAAAGGAATTTTGTTAAAACGGCAATGCAGCATTAAAGCCAACTTCGCTTTAACGTCATCAATACAGTCTAGAACAATGTCCGGTACGGGATTTAAAAGCTCTACAACATTCTCAGGTGTTAAGAAGTCATCAATAATATTTACTCTAATGCGCGGGTTAATCTGGCGACAACGCTCCGCCATAATCTCAACTTTTTCACAGCCCAGCGTTGATGTCATTGCAGGTAACTGACGATTTACATTTGATGCTGCTACCACGTCCATATCTACCAACGTGATCTCGCCAATACCTGTACGTGCTAAAGCTTCAACCGCCCAACTGCCGACGCCACCAATACCAATCACCATCACATGACTTTTTTCATAGTGCTGGAACGATGAATCACCATAAACTTTGGCTACACCTGCAAAACGACGTTCATATTCATCTTGTTGGAGATCGGTCATTGCTACTCTTTGGGGGGATATAAAAACACGGTGTGTATTTTACTGCTTTTCAGAAGAAAGTGTATTTCATATCAAAGAAAACTTGAGATTGGGATATTTGAATTCACGGTAAGTCTTGTCATTATAAGTCAAATTATATTATTTAAGATTTAAGTCATCATTTACTAACGTGAGGCGGCATGGATGCCGCCCAGTTGGGCTGTGGTATAAGGACATACCATCAGCCCGACAAAGGATTTTTGTTACTTTTTATCCTCTTAAAAAGTAAAGATACGCCTATAAATCTAACATTAGCTCATACACATTCATTATAAGGCTCTGCTAAGTTTATTGATTTATGAAGCAATCAAATTCCGAAGTACATAATGCAAAATACCACCAGCCTTAAAGTACTCAACCTCATTTAATGTATCAATTCGACATAACACATTAAAATGGCTAGCGACTCCATCCGGCCCTTTTACATCAACTTCAAGAATTTGATGAGGTTCAATTCCATCCGATAAACCACGGATTGATATCACCTCATGACCAGTCAAGTTCAGAGATTGTCTAGTTTGACCATCGACGAACTGTAAGGGCAACACTCCCATACCCACCAAGTTTGAACGGTGAATACGTTCAAAGCTCTCCGCAATCACTGCTTTCACGCCTAATAAATTTGTTCCCTTAGCAGCCCAGTCTCGTGAAGATCCTGTTCCATATTCTTTACCGGCAATAATCACAAGTGGTGTATGTTCTTGTTGGTAAAGCATCGCTGCATCATAAATGGCAAGCTTTTCACCACTTGGAATATAGATAGTATTACCACCCTCTTCACCGCCCAGCATTTCGTTTTTAATACGAATATTGGCAAAAGTCCCGCGCATCATGACTTCATGATTACCACGTCGAGAACCATAAGAGTTAAAGTCTTTTGGTTCAACGCCCTGCTCTTGTAAATATCGACCTGCTGGGCTGTCTTTTTTGATATTACCGGCTGGGGAAATATGGTCTGTCGTTACTGAATCTCCCAACACTGCCAAAATATTTGCCTGTTCAATATTTTTAATTGGTTTTGGGGGTTCACCAATACCTTCAAAGAAGGGAGGATGACGAATATAAGTTGAGTCATCAGCCCACTCATAAGTTTTGCTTTGTGGAATTTGAATCGCTTGCCATGTTGCATCACCATCAAACACAGCAGCATATTCTTTGTGGAACATCTCTGTATTTACTTTCTGCAAAGCTTCATCAATTTCTGCCTGACTTGGCCAGATATCTTTTAAATAGACAGGTTGTCCATCTTTGCCTAACCCAAGAGGCTGTGTGGTCAAATCAGTACGAATATTACCAACCAAACCATAAGCCACTACAAGAGGTGGTGAAGCAAGCCAGTTTGTTTTAACTAACGGATGTACGCGTCCTTCAAAGTTACGGTTACCAGAGAGTACAGATGCAACATTCAAATCATGGCATTGAATTGCTTCTTCCACTGGTTCCGGTAGTGGACCTGAGTTACCAATACAAGTGGTACAACCATATCCCACCAAGTTATAACCCAACTCATCTAAATAAGGCGTAAGCCCAGCAGCCAGTAAATAATCGGTAACGACCTTAGAACCGGGTGCGAGAGAGCTTTTCACCCATGGTTTTCGTTGTAAGCCTTTTTCAATAGCTTTTTTAGCAAGCAAGCCTGCCGCTAACATCACGCTTGGGTTAGAGGTATTAGTACAAGAGGTAATTGCTGAAATAACAACATCCCCATGATTGAGTGGATAGGTTTCCCCTTCAATCACGCAAGATGGACTTTCATGTTGAATATTTGCTTTTTTCGCTTCTACCGCGGTACCGCCACCGCCTTCATTTTCTAAACGCTCTTTAGCTTCTTTTGCTGGTTTTAAAGTTAGCTCCATGAGTGCATTAAAGGTTTTAGGCACTTCTGATAAAAGCACACGATCTTGCGGGCGTTTCGGGCCTGCCAAACTTGCTTGCACCGTGGTCATGTCTAAACTTAGAGTATCTGTAAACACAGGTTCATCACCCGCGTTTCGCCATAAACCTTGTGCTTTGCTATAAGCCTCAACCAATTCAATACGGTCACTTTGACGGCCAGTTAGTCTTAGATAACCCAATGTCACTTCATCAATCGGGAAGAAACCACAAGTCGCACCATATTCCGGTGCCATATTGGCAATAGTTGCGCGATCAGCCAGTGGCAAATCTGCCAGACCATCCCCGTAAAACTCTACAAATTTACCCACCACACCTTTTTGGCGAAGCATTTGAGTAATGGTAAGCACCAAGTCAGTTGCCGTAATACCTTCTGGTAATTTTCCTGTGAGTTTAAAACCGATGACTTCAGGAATAAGCATCGAGATAGGTTGGCCCAACATAGCTGCCTCAGCCTCAATACCCCCTACACCCCAACCTAAAACCCCAAGACCATTAATCATGGTGGTATGCGAATCTGTCCCTACCAAAGTGTCAGGAAATGCAAAAGTTTTGTCTTCATCTTCTCCCAACCATACTGCTTGGGCCAAATATTCTAAATTGACCTGATGGCAAATCCCCGTACCTGGCGGCACTACACTAAAATTATTAAATGCAGACTGTCCCCAACGTAGAAATTGATATCGTTCGCCATTACGCTGCATTTCAATCTGTACGTTATCAGCAAAAGCATGGTCATCGGCAAAATGGTCAACCATCACCGAATGGTCAATGACTAAATCAACAGGAGATAACGGATTAATTTTTTCAGGGTCGCCCCCCGCTTGAGCCATAGCCGCACGCATAGCCGCTAAATCAACAACCGCAGGAACACCCGTAAAATCTTGCATTAAAACTCGCGCGGGCCGATATTGAATTTCCTGATCTGAGCTTCGATTTTTTAACCATTCTGCTAAAGCATGGATGTGTTCTGTTTTAACACTATGTTGATCTTCAAACCGTAATAAGTTTTCCAATAATACTTTTAAAGATTTCGGTAGTTTGGCAATGTCCCCTAGCGTTTTCTCTGCTTGGGCTAAGCTAAAAATCTGATAATTGCTGGAACCTACTGTTAGCGTCTGTAAAGCATTAAAACTATTTATATTGCTATACTTAGCCATCGGGTTATCCTCCCATATCTGGCAATGTTATTTTTCACGTTTTTACATGTTGTTTTCTTACTTTAAGCTTCTTTTTTAATCGCTGTGTTTTGTTTTAGTTAATATTTCTAATCTTTGATTTTTATTACGATAATTTCAGCGCCAAGAGCGAGTTTTCCCAAAGCTGTACGGCCAAATCTGGCTCTGATATGTTTAAGTTTTCTGCCAAACTTTGCAAAACATAAGGCAAATTAACTGGAGTATTACGGGTACGTTGTTCTGTTGATGTTTGACAACAAAGTGGGGTCATATCGGGACAATCCGTTTCAATCACCAAGTGCTCTACACCTATAGCCTGCACAACCGTATGAAGCTTTTTCGCATTCGGGTTGGTAATTTGCCCTGTCACACCAATTTTAAATCCGAGCTTAATGAGCCCCTTTGCTTCTTCTATTCCACCACTAAAAGCATGCGCAATTCCACCCAGTTTAAATTTTTGAGCTTTTAATATTGCGAGTACATCGCCATGTGCTTTTCGAATATGAAGTAATACTGGCTTCCGATATTGAGTTGCCAGTTCAAGCTGCTGGGCGAAATATTCTTTTTGCTTCGCATAGATATCTGGATGCTTATGCTCTTTTAAAAAAGTATCTAAACCGATTTCACCCACAGCTACACAGTCTTGTTGCTGCAAAATTTGTTCAAGGTGAGAAAGATGGTCTGGCTGATGTTGCTCAATATAAAATGGGTGTAAACCTGGAGCTAAATATGAAGTCGGTACATTTTCCCAGCTCTTTAACTGATAATGCGTTTTTAGCAATTCATCAAAACGTGACTGCACAAAACCAATTAAAACCAGTGCATCCACTCCAAATTTTTTGGCGTTAAGCGCTAACTGTTGCCGATCTTCATCAAAATCGGCAACATCAAAATGCGTATGCGTATCAAACAGACGCATTAGCTTCCACTTTTTGCAACAGGTGCTGAAGCTGGTTGCACTTTAGACTGCGGTAAATATTCTTTTTTCAAAACTTCCTGTAATTGATCATACGGAATGACTAATCGAGGTAATCCCACTACATATGGTCCAATTTCATATTCACCATATTGAAGGATTAAACCTTGCTCACCCAGTAAGAAATTATCAGATAATTTAAATGGCCAAGCTTGTTCATAATCCCCGACATTATCAGCCAGTTTAGAGTCTGTTACCCAAGTCTTAAAGGCTTCATGCGCCAACTTCTCTAACGCTGCCTTTTGCTGTGGACGTAACAAGTCTTCAAGCTTGATCTGCTTTTGTTCTTTTAAATCAAAATTATAATAATGCTGTGCAGCAGAACCATGAGCACCACCTAAATAGCTACTGCTATTAAGTACAACAGTGACAACTTTACCTTGAGCCTGCAAAATCTTAGGTTTAACTAAAAGATTAATTTGATGACTACTACTTAAAGCTTTTAATTCATTGTCCAGACCAATAAATGAGTTTGCATAACGTTGAACTTGGGCATCAAAGCTATTTTTTTGCTCTGCACCTGCGGCCGCCGAAGCTTCTATTTTTTGATCAGCTTGCTTCTCTTTAGCATCAGGTTCAGCAATCTCTAAAATTTGATCTAGAGTCTTTAAGATTTGCTGATCTACAATTTTATCAATAAATGGGAAATTACTCTGTAAACGCTCAACTGTAAATTCAGGACAAGTCTTACCATCACAATCAGGTAAAGCAACCTTACTCGGAATTGTTTCACCCTTCAAAGTCAGCTCTACTGGCTTTTGTTCTTCGACTGCTGGTTTCTGCTGTTCTTGAGAATCCTTAGGATCGGCTTTAGGTTGGCATGCCACCAAAAATATAGCCGAAGCAAGCAAAGTTAATCGCAGTGAAGCTTTAGAAGATAACATCATATTTTGCCTTTTATTTTAAGGAGATTACGCAGTGCCTTTTCTAAGAAATTAGCGCATATAAATAGAGGTTGCAAATTCTGCTACCATCTTAAAACATTTGTTCATAAACCTTGGGTTGTAATATTTTTTTTGTTTGTTCTGTAGATAAATAAATATCGAGCTGTGGTGCCTCTTTAGTAATTTGGTTGGCCTGATAATGGAGTCCAATGCCCTCACCGTCAAAGAACCAATCCGCTTGCCCCCAATATAAAGTTTTTGGTGCTTCTTTTTTTATCTCAACAGTCTGCTTTTTTAACCAGTCTTGATAGGCTACCTGCACCATTTGATGCATAGCTGTTTGCTGATCTTTTTTTAAAACATCTAACAAACTTAAACTTTTATGCAATTTTCGGTCAGCAACAAAAAAGTAATAACGATCTTTAATCGTGAGCTCTTCTTGCTTGGTATCCAGCCCCAATTGCAATAAAACATATTGATTACGCTGTGAAGCAATACGTGTATGAAGATGCAATTCATAAGCCCGATTCTTTGAATATTTATCTTGCCATTCATCAGACTTTTTTACATAAGCATTAATGGCTTGCTGCAAACTTAAGTCTTTTTTCAAATCAATTTGATCTTGAATCACTTTAGCCTGACTTTTGGAGATCCATTCATTTAACCATGCGTCTTGAGTCTTTATCGTTTGAATATCAACATCAATACAATTTTTCCTCTCACAAAATGGCACAGCGTAATCGGCTTTTACTTGTTGCAAGTTGAGAAATGGCAGTACTTCAGCTTTTTCAATATTTTGAGTTTGGGCGCCCGCTAGTTTCGTTTGAGAAGATGATGATGACTGAGAGCTTTTCCAGACAAAAATAGAAATAGCAGAAATTAATATTATGACTGCAACCACAAGCGCAATAATTGCCTTTTTACTCAAATTCATTTCATCATCCTTTTTTATTTTTCAAAACAAAACAGCTTCTATTCGAAGCTGTTTGTCACATTAAAATGATCAGTGTTCACGTGTGTTACGGAACTGAATATCAGGCCAACGCTCTTGCATAATCTGCAAGTTCACTCGGCTTGGAGCAAGATACGTTAAATGTCCACCACCATCGATAGAAAGTTGGTCATGTGCTTTCTTCTTAAATTCATTCAGAATTTTTTCGTCATCACAGTGAATCCAGCGAACGGTGTTAACGCTTACAGGCTCATAAACACAGTCAACCTTATATTCTTCTTTCAAACGATAAGCAACCACGTCAAACTGGAGCACACCTACCGCCCCAACAATCAAGTCATTGCTAATTTGTGGCATAAATACCTGAGTCGCCCCTTCTTCAGACAACTCTTTCAAACCTTTTTGCAACTGTTTTGATTTTAATGGATCTCTTAAACGTACACGACGGAACATCTCTGGCGCAAAGTGAGGAATGCCCGTGAAGTGCAAATTTTCACCACTTGTGAAAGTATCACCAATTTGAATCGTACCATGGTTATGTAAACCAATAATATCGCCTGGCCACGCTTCTTCTAAATGTTCACGCTCACCAGCAAGGAATGTCAAAGCATCACTAATGCGGACATCTTTACCAAGACGCACATGGTTCATCTTTAAACCTTTTTCATATTTACCAGAGCAAATACGCATGAAGGCAATACGGTCACGGTGTTTCGGGTCCATGTTGGCTTGAATTTTAAATACAAAACCAGAAAAACCTTCTTCTTTCGCGTCAACCACACGCTCTTGTGTAGGGTGCGCTTTAGGTTCAGGTGCCCAGCCCATGAAAGCATCTAGTACATGGTCAACACCAAAGTTGCCTAATGCCGTACCAAATAGAACTGGAGTTTGTTTACCTTGTAAAAATAAGTCGCGGTCTAATGGCTCATTCGCCATTTGTACGAGCTCAAGCGACTCTTCAAAAGATGCCCAAGCCAAATCGCCTACTTTTTCACGAATATCAGCATAATCATACCCATCACGTACTTCAATATCTGTAATGGTTGAGCCAAAGCCTGCTTTGTAGATATACAATTTATTTTCAATAATGTTGTATACACCAGCAAAATCACGCCCCATTCCTAATGGCCATGTAATCGGTACACAGCGAATATTGAGGACATTTTCAATTTCATCAAGTAACTCAAGTGGCTCACGAATTTCACGGTCCATCTTGTTTACAAATGAAATGATAGGCGTGTCACGCATACGACACACTTCCATCAATTTGATGGTACGTTCTTCGACACCTTTTGCACCATCAATCACCATTAACGCAGAGTCAACTGCGGTGAGGGTACGATAAGTATCTTCCGAGAAATCTTCATGCCCCGGTGTATCGAGTAAGTTAATGGTATGACCTTTATAAGGAAACTGCATCACAGACGTGGTAATGGAAATTCCACGCTCTTTTTCCATTTCCATCCAGTCAGATGTAGCTGCGCGATCAGATTTACGGCTTTTTACCATCCCTGCAACCTGAATTGCTTTACCCCACAACAGTAATTTTTCTGTCATGGTGGTTTTACCGGCATCGGGGTGGGAAATGATGGCAAATGTGCGGCGTTGAGCAACCTGTGCCGCTAACTCATCTTTAAAACTCATGAAATACACCTACTGCGGAGATTGCAGTGCCAAAGATCTAAAGTCGATCAAAATAAAAATTGGCGTAATTGTAGCAGATTTATAGAACTGTTTAATGATTGTTGATATGCCATCAGTCACTCATAAGATTTTTGAACATTTTTTGAGAATACAACTTTGTTCATTAGAGATTTTATAATCAAAAAAGCCCATTCGATTGTGAATGGGCTTACTTAGGACTTAGCAGAATATCTTAAGCTAGTTTCTTTTCTTCAATAAAGTGGACATCGGCAATTTGTACATCCCAGAACTCCTTCCATAAAGCACAATAATCAATACATAGCTTAGTTAAGCCTTCATAATCATCTTTTGTAATTGCTTGCGCTAACGTAAACCAAAGATCATCCTGATGGTCATCATCAGCGGCTTCAGACGTTTCATCAGTAGATACACCATGCACATGGTAATATCCACCACCTTCAACATCGATATTTACAAATTTAGTCGCTTCACGTAATGGCGGACTAAAAAGAATAACTTCCTCTTCGGCAACTGCTAACAATGCAACTACATTGATATAACTATCATAAGAAGATTCTAAAAATGAACGAACCTGATCTGCGGCTTTTGATGGTTTATAGTTACGGCGATCAGCCTCTGTCAAACCATAATCATTAAGTAAATCTTCATACAATGGATAATGAGCATATTCAGGATTCCCCAAATAGTAATCATCTTTACCCAATCCCGGTCTAAAACCGAATTCATCAAGTACATTTAAACTTAATAATACCCGTGGAAACATTTTAGCTCCAGAATGGAGTTTTGGTTCCAGTTGTTTTGTTTGGAACTGCGCTTGTAATAAAGCATCAGTAAAAATCTGTACAATTGCATGACGATATTCTAAATGAATATGAGTTAAAGTACTCTTATCTAGATATCCATGATTTAATATTTCAATTGCAGGATGTTTACAAACTGGTAATTCTGCAATTTGATTTCTTAACTGCTTGAGAAACTTTAAATTTTCATCCCATTGTTTTGCAGGAATACTATTTCTCATCCCCTGCAATGCTTTTTCTCGTGGATTATTAAAATCTTCAAATTTTTTTGACATAATCATTCTCATTAACAAGTTTTTTCTTATAGTTAAGTTAGGGATTCCCTTTATTTCAATTTGCATTCAGTTGCTAAAATAAAATCCATATACCCATCCTTAACAACCTGATATTATGTCTATTAACTCAACAAATCAATGGATTAATTAATAATATTTAAAAAAGTAAATTATTGCCAACCAAATATATAAATTATTATTTTTAAGACTAACCAAACTATTGAATAAATATAGTTTTTTAAATATTATAAAATAAGTTTTATTTAAGCTTTAACACTTACAATAGCAAAGTTAATCAAAAATATTCGCGACGGTGAACCCGATGACAAAAAGAGAAAATATTATAACAACAGCAACATCCCTTTTTAACCAGAAAAGCTATACGTCTGTTGGTGTTGATAAGATTATTGCTGAGTCCAATGTTGCAAAAATGACTTTTTATAAGTACTTTTCTTCTAAAGAAAACTTAATTGAAGAGTGTCTTCATGAAAGAAATTTAGAAATCCAATCTTCAATATTAGAAAAAATTAATAATATTAACAATCCGTTAATTAGAATTAAAAGTATTTTCACTTGGTATATCGACTGGATTAATACAGATGATTTCAATGGTTGTTTATTTAAAAAAGCCACCATTGAAGTTCTACAATTGTACCCATCTATTAAAGATCAGGTTAATGAATATCGAGAATGGATTTATCAATTGGTTTTCTCAACATTTCTAGAATTAGAAATTAAAGATGCCCATACACTTACCAGTCTTTTTCTTAATATTGTTGATGGCATCATTATTGATGGCACAATAAATAAATCAAAAATTAATTCCGAACAAACATGGTCTTATATAGAAAAGCTTATTAACTTTGAGGAAACTCAAGCGTGTTCCGCCGCTTAATATATCAATTTAATACTTTTAGATCTTTTGTAGAAGAATTAAAATATCATAAAAAAACGAGTAGAGCATGAATTACAGCTCTACTGATTAAATATGTCTAACTTATTGTTACAACCCTACAAAAGCAAGGACCTTGCTATTTTAAACACAGGAGCTACTCTCATTCCTTATATTTTAATATTATAATTTATATAAATTTAAACAGTTTAAATAAGAAATTTATTAAGAATAACTACACATTTACTGCGTATAACCATGCACGTTAATATATTATTAATCTACCGCGATATTCTTTAAGAAATACTCCAATAACACATCTCTATCATCCACACTGTTTTCACCTAAAAGCTGAACCATAGCCCCATCTATCACAAATAAAAACATGTACGCATCTTCTTTTGGGGCCTCTGAGTTCTTTGTTAAAAGTAGCCTATAAATTTCGCTAATGAGCCAGTTTCTGTACTCAACCACAACTTGATAAGCCTTGGGGTAAAGCTTTTCAATTTCAAAAATGGCTTTAAATGGCAAATGGTAAAGGCCTTCTAAATCTGCATGTAAGAAGTAAATTTTGCGGAGTTTTTCAATTACGGTTAAGTCTTTCTGGATATAAATGATTGAAAGCACCTCTTGTTTTAAGCCATCTTTTTGAAAGGTTAGGCTCATTTCAATGAGTCTTTCTTTTGAGTGAAAGTAATTATAAAAGGTAGCTTTGGGGAGTTTTGCTGCTTCAATAATTCGGTCTACCCCAACTTTGTGAAAACCATAATTATTAAAGAGATATCTTGCAGAATGAAGCACGCTTAAAGCACGAAATGAGAGATCTAAATGTTGCATAGTTTTACCGTTATAAAAATAAGTTCTTGTTGTGTCTCAATGAGATAAAACTGCCTAGGCTCTTGTTTTAAGCAAAAAAAGGCATGCAAAGGCCCTCGAAAGACTGCCTCAGCGCATCTCAAGTTTTATTGTTGATATGATTTTTTCGTCGTGACGAGCTAATATCTGAAAACCCAAAGGTTATCAAACCGCGCTAAAGACTAGTCTGGAGGGGTAAAAATAGAATGCATAGCCAACTCCTTTATATTGGGAGTTCTGCCAAAGCATTAATCAAGAATTATGGTGGCAGAACGAAAGAGGGTTAGCAGACTGGTGAAAGATTTAACCAGCACACCCGAGGGTGTCCCTCTCCCGTCCTGAACTGCACCCCATAAGTTAGACTCTTTAAACTTATAAGGTGTGTCCTATGCCAGTTCCAAAGCATTCAAAAGAGTTAAAACTAAAAGTAATTCAGGCTTATTTAGATGGGAGTAAAGGCTATAAAATTCTTTCCAAAGAGTTTAATGTAGATCTCCAAACCATCCGGTTATGGATTGAAAACTATAAAGCACATGGTACTGATGGGCTTAATGTTAAAATTAAAAAGACTTATTATTCTCCAGAATTTAAAATCAATGCGATACAAATGCTTCTTGATAAGATACCCGTAAGAGAAGTAAGAAGACGATTAAATCTGAGCGGGACGTCAATTTTAAGAAGATGGTTAGCTCAGTATCATAAAGAAGGGATTGCTGGTTTTAATACTAAACGGACTTATACCAATATGACTAGGCAAGATAAAATCAAAGTAGTTAAGCCAATCAGAGATGATAAAGACAAGTCTCAACAAGAACTCATTGATGAGGTTACAGCTTTGCGCGCAGAGGTCGCTTTCTTAAAAAAGCTAAAAGCCTTAAAACTGAAGCAGCGTACTTAAGTTCAATTTCTACCGCAGACAGTGTTCAGGTTGTTTCAGAATTAAGGCATATCTATCCATTGAAACTATTACTCGGTATCGCGAAGATAGCCCGTAGTACTTATTTCTACCACATGAAAGCTCTACGCTCCAATGATAAATATACTGAGCTAAAACAAAATATTAAGTCGATATATCACAAGCACAAAGGATGTTACGGCTATCGTAGAATTACTCTTGCTTTGAAAAGTGCAGGAATAATGATTAACCATAAATGCGTATATCGCCTCATGAAAACTATGGGACTCAAATCAAGGATCAGAGCACTAAAATATCGCTCATATAAAAGTGGTTGTGTCGGGATGGTGGCTGATAACATTTTACAACGGCAATTTAAAGCAAATCGGCCAAATCAGAAATGGGCAACTGATGTAACGGAATTTAATGTGAATGGTGAAAAACTTTACCTATCCCCAATTATAGATTTATTTAATGGGGAAATTATTACGTTCCGAATCCAACGCAAACTCAATTATGAGTTAGTAAAAGAGATGCTCATTCATGCTTTGGCTAAACTTAAGCGACATGAAAAACCAATTCTCCATTCCGATCAAGGATGGCAATATCAAATGGCCCATTACCAGCAGCAATTAAAGCAACATGGTTTAATTCAGAGTATGTCTCGTAAGGGAAATTGTTTGGATAATGCTGTAATAGAAAGCTTCTTTGGAATATTAAAATCGGAATGCTTTCATGGTGAAAAATTTCAATCAATTGATGAATTAGAGAAAACTGTAAAAGAGTACATTCATTATTATAATCATGAGAGAATCAAGGTGAAGCTACAAGGTTTATCCCCTGTACAATATAGAAATCAGTTTTTAAAAACTGCTTAATTAACTGTCCAACTTTATGGGGTCAGATCATCCTACCGCTACGGGAGGAGACGAGGAGTTTACGCATAAGACTATCCCTCAGACGGAATAACTCTGATGCGATCTTTCATCACGGTCTGCTAAAACCGACTGGCAATGTAGGCCAGCTTGCAAAGGATAATCTGAGAGTTTACAGGTGTCAATGTCGAATTTATGACAAGATCTTAAATTTCTTATTATTTTTCATTAGATTAAATAAATTATTATTTTAAATATTATATACAATCAAATAGTTTTAATTGAAAATTTATTAAGAAATCGGTCATCAGTCGTTTAAAAATTGGAGTAACTTAATCTATCCATTAAGACTAAGCAAAATGAGCGCCTTGGGACTCAATGAGTTGATCAACTTGAACAGGCATTCCCAATAAATAACCTTGGAATTGCTGACAGCCTAAACGGGTTAAAATCTCAACCTGCTGCTGAGTTTCGACCCCTTCTGCCGTTACGGTTAAACCTAACTTTTTAGCTAGATGAATAATACTTTCGAGAATAACTTCTTCTTTCGAACCCGGTTTTAAATCAACAATAAAACCACGGTCAATTTTCAATTCATCTACGGGCAAATCTTTTAAATATAAGAAGCTCGAATGCCCTGTTCCAAAATCATCAATCGCAACACGAATTCCCATGTCCCGCAGCCGTTCACACGCTCGAATACTCAAGTCAATATGTCGCATTGCAGTTGATTCAGTAATTTCAACAATTAAATGATAAGGTTGAATTTGATATTTTTTTAATAGTGCTTCGAGCGTACTGAATAGCTTTTTATTTTCAAACTGTAGTGCCGACAAGTTCACAGCGACTGGATAAAATGGCGTGTTACTGCGCTCCCACTCCTGAATTTGCAGGCAAGCTTGCTCAAGCGCCCAATATCCCATTGGAATGATCAAACCCGTTTTTTCCGCACCTTCAATGAACATATGCGGTGTAAGTATGCCTAAGGCTGGGTGATTCCAACGGATTAATGCTTCAACTCCACAAACTTCAAGATTGGTATTAAATTTTGGTTGGTAATATAAGATGAACTGTTTTTCTTCGACGGCTTTATAAAGATCATTGATCAGTTTTGACTGACTTCTCGTTTCTTGTTGATGGGTTGAATAACTAAAGATGGTATATGTATTACGACCTTGTTCTTTAGACATCAACATGGCCGCATCAGCATTCATAAGTAAGTCCTGAACATTCTGTCCATGCTCAGGAAAAAGTGCGACGCCCAAACTTGCAGAAATATTAATTTCCTTACCAGAAATTTGATAACTTTCCTGAATCAATTGTAAAATTTTCTCGGCCAAAACAACTGCTTCTTCTGCATTGGTATTTTCTGCAATAAGCAAAAACTCATCGCCACCAATTCTAAGCAGTTTACATTTTTCATTGAGTTGCCAATGTAAACGGTTCGCCATTTGAATGAGTAGTTGGTCACCCACGTGGTGCCCAAACGCATCGTTGACCGATTTAAATCGGTCTAAATCAATATATAAAAAAGCAATTTTTTGGTCTTTATATCGATGATCTGAGAGCAGTACTTCAGCATAATCAACTAAGTAAAGACGGTTTGGCAGTTTAGTTAAGTTATCTTGTATAGAAAGATTAGCTAATTCTTTATTTGCCTTACGTAACTCTAAGTTTTGTTGAGTAAGCCGCTGCTCCAACATCGCCACAATAAAACTTGCGACCAGTACCAGACACGTGACTAAAATAATTGTAAATAATAATAAGTCATGCTCAGCCTGATATTGGCTAATAAATTTATCAGTAATGTTGGTCGCAATCAGAGCAGTATAGTGCATTCCCATAATGCTTAAGGTCATCATGATCGCGAATGCTATTTTTAGATTTAATCGATGATGCTCTGTATCTTTTAATTTATAGGACAATAAAAAAGCCAATCCTGCCCCACTCATAGCAATGAGTACAGAAAATAATAGCAAGAAAGCGGTATAGTCTTTTTTATAGATATCAATATTCCAGCCCAACATACTAATGTAATATGAAGCTGAAATTCCGATTCCCATTACAACCGAACTTAAAATAAGTCGGAATAAAGGTAGAGTAAAACGAGAAGTTAACCACATTGCAATGTAAGATAACAAAGCACTTACGGCAAAAGAAACGGCAATTAAAGGGATATTAGAATTGATTGTTCCAAGCAAATGGTAGGCTTGTATTCCAACAATATGAACGATACTAATTGCTGATGCGAGCAATAAGCTATTGATAAGTAAAATTAGAGATTCAAATTTTTTAAGGGCTTTATTGAATAATAATTGCTCCATGGAAATCACAATATAGCAAATAATGCCGGCTGCAATAAAAGAGCCGACGATCAATGTGCTATCGTAATCAACATGACCCATATTGGACTTCCATGATTATTCAATACTTTTTTTTATTTTGTTCAACTCATTGCCCAAAATACAACTAAACATGTTCAATACATTCTATTAAATTTGACTTTTTAAGTCAGTTATAAACAATAACATTATCTATCTTTTGGTCAAGTATTTTTTACTTTATAAATCAATAGAGTAACCAAAAATTAAGCAGCCAATTATATGAAAAATATAGAATTTCTTTAATCCAATTGAGTTATTTACATGGCTCTTTTCATATTCAAACAAAACAGTATAAAAAAGAACCCTGCTTAGCGCAGGGTTCTTTTAAAGCTTTAGAAAAAGAGAATTAGTTCTTTTCTTTGTCTACGATTTTGTTCGCTTGAATCCATGGCATCATTGAACGTAATTTATTACCAGTTACTTCAATACCATGTGCAGCATTTTGACGACGACGAGCAGTCATAGATGGGTAGTTTAATGCACCCTCTTGAATGAACATCTTCGCATATTCGCCAGATTGAATACGTTTCAATGCATTACGCATTGCTTCACGAGACTGTTCGTTAATTACTTCAGTACCAGTTACATATTCGCCATATTCAGCATTGTTAGATACTGAGTAGTTCATGTCAGCGATACCGCCTTCGAACATTAAGTCAACGATCAATTTAAGTTCGTGTAAACATTCGAAGTAAGCCATTTCTGGTGCATAACCAGCTTCAACTAAAGTTTCGAAGCCCATTTTCACGAGTTCAACCGCACCACCACAAAGAACTGCTTGCTCACCGAATAAGTCAGTTTCAGTTTCTTCACGGAATGAAGTTTCGATAATACCAGTACGGCCGCCACCTACGCCAGAAGCATAAGAAAGAGCAACGTTACGTGCATTACCAGAAGCATCTTGGTGAATTGCAATTAGGTCAGGAACACCTGAACCACGTTGGTATTCTGAACGAACTGTGTGACCAGGTGCTTTCGGAGCAACCATGATTACGTCTAAGTCTTTACGTGGAACAACTTGGTTATAAAGAATTGAGAAACCATGAGCAAATGCTAAAGTTGCGCCTTCTTTGATGTTTGGCTCAATCACGTCACGGTAAAGTTGTGATTGGAATTCATCTGGAGTCAAAATCATTACGAGGTCAGCTTGCTTAACAGCAGCAGGAACTTCTGCAACTTTAAGACCAGCATTTTCAGCTTTCTTCCAAGAAGCTGAATCTGCGCGTAAACCTACAGTTACGTCTACGCCTGAGTCTTTAAGGTTAAGTGCGTGAGCATGACCTTGAGAGCCGTAACCAACAATCGCTACTTTCTTGCCTTGGATGATTGATAAGTCACAGTCTTTATCGTAAAAAATTTGCATTTGTGTTCTCCGCTAAAATACTTTTAAAAAATTAAATGGCTAATACTTTTTCGCCACGGGCGATACCAGATACACCTGAACGAACGACTTCTAGAATAGTGTTTTCTGCAAGTGCATCGATAAAACCATCTAATTTTTCAGTTGTCCCTGCTATTTGAATGGTATAGGTAGTTGGTGTCACGTCTACAATTTGCGCACGGAAAATATCCGCTGTTCGCTTAATTTCAGCACGTGAAGCACCTAACGCTTTTACTTTAATCAACATCAGTTCACGCTCAATGTGTGAACCTTCTGATAAATCTACTACTTTTACAACTTCAACAAGCTTGTTGAGCTGCTTTGTAATTTGTTCAATCTTATGGTCATCGCCATAAGTAGTTAATGTCAGACGTGATAACGTCGGGTCTTCGGTTGGAGCTACATTCAACGTTTCAATGTTGTAGTTACGTTGACTGAATAAACCCACCAAACGAGAAAGCGCACCAGCTTCGTTTTCAACGAGTACAGAAATAATATGTCTCATTATGTACGCTCCCCTTTACCTAACCACATATCCTTCATGGACTGACCTGCGATCAGCATTGGATAAACATGTTCTGTACGATCAACCATGACATTAATGAATACACATTTATCATTAATTGCCATTGCTTCAGCAAGCTTCGACTCTAGTTCATCAGCATGATCAATTTGGATACCAACATGACCATAAGCTTCCATTAACTTGCCAAAATCAGGTAATGATTCAACATATGAGCTTGAGTGACGGCCTTCATAGTTCATATCTTGCCACTGTTTAACCATACCTAAAGCACGGTTATTCAAGCACAAGATCTTCACATTCATACCGTATTGCTTACAAGTTGAAAGCTCTTGAATACACATCTGAATTGAAGCTTCACCAGTAATACAAACGACCTGTTGATCAGGGAAAGCTAACTTAGCTGCCATTGCATAAGGTAAACCTACGCCCATGGTGCCTAATCCGCCTGAGTTAATCCATTGACGTGGACGTTTGTACTTGTAATACAACGCGCCAAACATTTGGTGTTGACCCACATCCGAAGTAATAATGGCATCACCATTGGTCGCTTTATATAAAGCTTCAACAACTTGCTGTGGCTTCATCGTGCCGTCAGTGAGTGTTTCATACTTCAAACCATGAACTTTACGCCATTCATTAATTTGATCCCACCATGCAGAAATTGCTTCAGGGTTGGGCTTAGACACATTCAATTGTTTCAATTGCGTCAACATTTCCTGAAGTACAGGCTCAACCGCTCCTACAATCGGGATGTGCGCCATGATCGTTTTTGAAATGCTCGCCGGATCAATATCAATATGAATAACTTTAGCATTCACACAGAATTTTGCAGGGTTATTGGTTACTCGGTCATCAAAACGTGCACCAATCGCAAGAATGACGTCAGCATTGTGCATCGCCATGTTTGCTTCATAGGTACCGTGCATCCCAAGCATGCCCATGAACTGTGGATCATTGCCAGGGAAGCCACCAAGACCCATAAGTGTATTTGTCACTGGGTAACCCAACAAATGAGCTAGCTCAGTCAATAATACTGATGCATTACCTTGAACAACACCGCCACCAGTATAAATTACAGGGCGTTTTGCACTTAAAAGTTCATCAATCGCTTTACGAATTTGACCAGAATGACCACGTGAAGGAGGCTGATAAGAACGCATCTTCACTTTTTCAGGATATTCGTACGCAAATTTTTCTGCAGGATTTGTCGCATCTTTTGGAATATCGACTACAACTGGGCCAGGGCGGCCACTTGATGCAATATAAAATGCTTTTTTGATAATTGCAGGAATTTCACTTGCGTGACGAACTTGGAAGCTGTGTTTCACGATAGGACGTGAAATACCCACCATATCAGTTTCCTGGAAAGCGTCTTCACCAATAAGATGTGATGCAACCTGGCCAGACAAAATCACCATTGGGATTGAGTCCATATAAGCTGTTGCAATTGGAGTCACAGTATTAGTTGCGCCAGGTCCAGAAGTGACCAGTACTACGCCAGTCTTACCTGTCGCACGCGAGTAAGCATCTGCCATATGACCAGCAGCTTGTTCATGACGTACGAGGTAATGATTAATTTTGTCTTGTTGAAATAGCGCATCATAAATATGTAATACAGCGCCGCCTGGATAACCAAAAACATGTTCAACGCCTTCGTCCGCAAGAGCACGAACGAGCATTTCACCACCAGATAAAAGTTCCAACGTGATTCACCCTAAAATCTTTATCACTATTTATGGAAGGCACAAATAGTGTTTCATTCATTGAATTGTCTGCACTGTTATAGCACACATATTGTCTAGTTTTCGTTGCAATAGAAAAATTTCTGTTTTTCAGCCGTATAAGCTTTTTTAACATTAATAAAGCATGTCTGGATATACATACTTTAAGTAAAATCAATCTCTCGGCTAGAGAGAATGTCTATTACAAAACATGACGGTTATTCGAAGGGTGATCAAATAATCGCATATAAAACTAAAGGAAGCATTTTTGTTGTTTAATTCACTAAAGTCAAGATTAAAGAAAAAGTTTTTCCATAAAAATTTTTAGCTGTTGCTTTTTTAATCTAAAATCAAATCGTAAATTTGGTAGTTCAACCTCTATTTATTAAAAATAATTATTCTTTTTTATATAAAACCATACATTATAAATTGCTTATTTATGAACTTTATTTAAATATAGCCAGTATTCTTTGGGGAAGATCTGATATGAATTTATCTTATTTAAAAACAAGCTTATATATAGCAGTAACAACAGCGATTTTAGTTTGCTCAAGCCAAATTCAGGCACAGCAATATTATAAATGGATGGATAAAAATGGCTCCACTCATTACACCACAACGCCACCACCGAAGAGTGCAAAACATTTGAATAAAGTTTCAACTTACGGCAGCCAACCATCCCTAAAAAAATCGGCCCCCACCTCAGAACAACAACCTCAAGTTAAAACCGATAAACTAGTGCAAGAGGCAGCTAACGTAGAACAGGAAAAAAGTGTACCCGCTGTACCAGTTCCGCCAGCCCCACCCGCAGCAGCACGATAACCAAAATGAGAGTGGTGAATATTTTCACTACTCTTCTATTATTTAAAATAAAGAAGAATAGATTGAGAAATGTTTATTGCTCATATTAAAAGATAAAATCCTGATCTAAAAACTGACATTTCCCTTTATTTTGCGCTATGCTGTGCAGCAATCTTTCATTTCAATTTTCGTTGTATAGCTTACGTCTATGACTATTTCTCACATTGACCCCGAATATCAAGCAAACACGATTGAACCATCAGTTCAACAAGATTGGGAAAATCGTAAAGTCTTTAAAGTTGCCGACACTGTCGAAGGTAAACATCGCTACATCCTGTCAATGTTTCCCTACCCAAGCGGCAAGCTGCATATGGGGCATGTGCGTAACTATACAATCGGCGATGTGATTAGCCGTTTTTACCGTTTAAAAGGTGAAACTGTGCTACAACCGATGGGTTGGGATGCATTCGGTTTACCTGCTGAAAATGCAGCAATTGCCCATAAAGTTGCTCCGGCAAAATGGACATTTGAAAACATTGCCTACATGCGTGACCAATTAAAAAAATTGGGTCTATCTGTAGACTGGGACCGTGAGTTCGCAACTTGTACACCAGAGTACTATCACTGGGAACAATGGTTATTTGTTCAGCTTTATAAAAAAGGCCTGATCTACCGTAAACTTTCAACAGTAAACTGGGATCCGGTTGACCAAACAGTTTTGGCAAACGAACAAGTTGAAAATGGTCGTGGCTGGCGCTCAGGTGCATTGGTTGAAAAACGCGATATTCCAATGTACTACTTCCGTATTACGGATTATGCACAAGAATTATTAGACGATCTTGACACTTTACAAGACGGCTGGCCTCAACAAGTGTTGACCATGCAACGTAACTGGATTGGTCGCTCTACTGGCATGGAAATTACTTTCCCATCTGCCAATACTGAAATCTATGCTGACGGTTTAACTGTTTATACAACTCGTGCTGACACTTTAATGGGTGTGACATATGTTGCCGTTGCAGCAGAACACCCTCTTGCGCTTAAAGCTGCTGAAAATAATCCTGAATTGGCTGCATTCATTGAAGAATGCCGCATGGGTTCAGTTGCAGAAGCGGACTTGGCAACAGCCGAGAAAAAAGGCATGGCAACAGGCTTGTTTGTAAAACATCCTGTAACTGGTCAAGAGCTTCCTGTCTGGATCGCAAACTACGTATTAATGTCTTATGGCTCTGGCGCAGTAATGGCTGTGCCTGCACATGACGAACGTGACTTTGAATTTGCAAACAAATTCAATTTGCCAATCAAACAAGTGATTGATGCTAAAGGCGCTGACGATGCAGACTACTCTGCAACCCAATGGCAAGAATGGTACGGTTCTAAAGAAGGTAAACTTGTTAACTCTGGCGAGTTTGACGGCTTAGAGTTCCAAGCTGCTTTCGATGCATTCCTTGCGAAATTAGAACCACAAGATTTAGCAAACTCTAAAGTTCAATTCCGTTTACGTGACTGGGGTGTTTCTCGCCAACGTTACTGGGGTTGTCCAATTCCAATGATTAACTGTAATACTTGTGGTCAAGTTACAGTTCCTGAAGATCAACTGCCTGTTGTATTACCAACAGACGTTGTTCCAGATGGCTCAGGCAATCCGCTTAATAAAATGCCTGAATTCTATGAAACTAAATGTCCTTGTTGTGGCGGCGATGCACGTCGTGAAACAGATACTTTAGATACTTTCGTAGAGTCATCTTGGTACTATGCACGTTATGCTTCTCCAGACTTTACTGGTGGTATGGTTAAACCTGAAGCTGCTCAAAACTGGCTTCCTGTGAACCAATACATTGGTGGTGTTGAGCACGCAATTCTTCACTTACTTTATGCACGGTTCTTCCACAAATTAATGCGTGATGAAGGCGTTGTACAAGGTAATGAACCATTTACCA
The DNA here is from genome assembly GCF_900520355.1 of Acinetobacter calcoaceticus. Taxonomy (NCBI): domain Bacteria; kingdom Pseudomonadati; phylum Pseudomonadota; class Gammaproteobacteria; order Moraxellales; family Moraxellaceae; genus Acinetobacter; species Acinetobacter calcoaceticus. The sequence goes on from NZ_LS999521.1 coordinate 3,350,719, forward strand.
ACTTGTTAACTCAAGGCATGGTGCTTGCAGATACGTTCTATCGTGAAGCAGAAAATGGTAAGAAAACTTGGTTTAACCCAGCTGATATTGAGCTAGAACGCGATGAAAAAGGTCGTATTCTTTCTGCAAAATATTCAGGTGATGGTCAAGAAGTTATCATCGGCGGACAAGAAAAAATGTCTAAGTCGAAAAACAATGGTATTGACCCACAAGCGATTATTGACCAATACGGTGCAGATACTGCTCGTGTATTCATGATGTTCGCTGCTCCACCAGATCAATCTTTAGAGTGGTCTGATGCTGGTGTTGAAGGTGCAAACCGTTTCTTGAAACGTGTATGGCGCCTTGTAGCAGGCTTCCTTGAAAAAGGCAACTCAGTTTCTACGATCGATGCAGCTAATTTGTCTAAAGACGCTCAAGATTTACGTCGTAAAACACACGAAACCATTCAAAAGGTAAGTGATGATATTGAACGTCGTCATGCATTCAATACTGCCATTGCCGCATTGATGGAATTGTTAAATGCGAGCAACAAGTTTGAAGCAAAAGATGACAATGACATTGCTGTAGAACGAGAAGCGATCACTACACTTTTAACTTTGCTCGAACCGTTTGCACCACATTTAAGCCAAACTTTATTAGCTCAATTTGGTACAGATGTTACGGCAGCAACGTTCCCTGAAGTCGATGCTTCTGCGTTGACACGAAATACACAAACGATTGTTGTACAGGTTAACGGTAAACTTCGCGGTAAACTTGAAGTTTCTGTTGATATTTCTAAGGAAGATCTATTAGCTCAAGCTAAAGCTCTACCAGAAGTTCAACAATTCTTAACCGGACCAACAAAAAAAGAAATTGTGGTTCCAAATAAATTAGTTAACCTCGTGGTTTAATTAAAGTTATTAATGAGAGGATCAAGCATGCACTTAGCCAAACGTTTAGCCGCTGTTGTTTTAACCTTAGGCCTTAGTGCAGGCTTAGTCGGGTGTGGATTTCATTTAAAAGGAACCAACCCGACTGCGACTCCGCTTGTATATAAAAAATTAAGCCTTGAGTTACCAGCTAAAACTGATGATTTGGAAACGCAGTTAAAAGTATATTTGGCTGCCAATGGTGTTCAATTCAGCAATGATAATGATGCCTATGTACTTCGTGTTTTAGAGTACACGCCACGTCGTCAGCTTTTAAATGGGAAACTGACAGAAGTGTTATTACGCTTAACGGTAACCTTCCAGATTGAAGATCGTCAGGGTAATAAAATTACTGAACCACGCTCATTAACTGCATCTCGTAGTTACCAATATGATTTGGCAACAGTTAACACTGAAAATCAGCAAGAAACTTACTTACAACGTATTGTGATTGATGATATTGCACAACAAATTACTCGTCAGATTTCAGCAAATCGTTTACCAAAAGCTCAGCCTTAATCTGTATTTCTGCTACTAATGAAAATTGACTATTTACAAGCTTTAAAACGCACTTCGGAAGCTCGGGGTGCGTGGATTTTGCATGGGCAAGAGCCCTTATTAGAACAAAATTTACTAGATACTTTTCGAAAAAGCTGGCAGCAACAAGAGGTTGAAAGACAGCGCTATGATATTAGTAGCGTGAGTGACTGGAAGAATGTCTTTAATGCACTTAATAGTTTATCTTTATTTTCTCAGCAGCTTGCCATTGAAGTACATGGCAACATCAAACCTGATGCAAATGGTTTAAAACAACTCAAAAGTTATATCCAAAATAACGAACATAACCTGCTGTTAATTGTTTTACCCAAACAAGATAGTAGCAGCTTAAAATCTGCTTTTTTTCAAGTTGTGGAAGCAAACGGCGTTGTTGTTGCCCTAACAGCAAATTATCCGCAAGACCGTCAACGTATTTTAAACGTAGAAGCCGAAAAGCTTGAGATCCAGCTCGACAATGATGCTTGGCAATGGTTAATGCAACATCATGAGCACAACTTATTAGCTGCTAAAAATAGCTTAATGCGTGTAAGAGATACTTTCCCAGACCAGAAACTTATTCAAATTGAGCAATTGTATGCTTGCCTGCAAGATCAATCTCGTTATACCACTTATGATTTAAGTGATGCGTTATTAGAAGGCAACCTCGGCCAATCTATTAAGATTTTTCAATATTTAATTGCGGCGGGCGAACCAGACAGTCTGATTTTATGGACTTTAAGTAAAGAAATGCGCTTATTGATGCAATTGTTTGAACAGCCTCATAATGCCTTACAGCTCGGTATATGGAAAACAAAAGTTGGTTTATATCAACAAGCCTTACGAAGATTAAATCCCCAACAGTTTCTAGGTTGGTCTACCCTTCTATTGCAAATTGATGCAGCAATTAAAGGAATGTCGAATGAAAATGCAGAACATTTAATGCAGCAAGCGATTGCTGAGTTATGTGGAAAAACACTCTTTATACAATAATTCGGCTGAATCATTTTCCTTCATTCCTGAAATATTATAAAAATTCACGTTTTATCCTCATTTCGCTTTTATACTAAATTAAATTTTAAACTTTTCGACCTCTCACCATGCCAAAAATAAAGCCAATTAAACTTGTTATTATCATCGTCTGTATAGTCATTATTGCTATATTAGCTTGGAAGTTTTTCAAACCAAAACAGCAGCAACCACAATATATTACTGCTGAGGTAACGCGCGGGGATATTGAAAATAATGTACTTGCAACGGGTACACTTGATGCAACCAAACTGATTAGTGTCGGTGCACAGGTATCTGGTCAGGTCAAAAAAATGTATGTGCAACTAGGTGATCAGGTTAAACAAGGTCAACTTATTGCGCAAATTGATTCAACTACCCAAGAAAATAGTTTAAAAACTTCTGATGCAAATATTAAAAATTTAGAAGCACAACGCCTTCAACAGGTTGCATCTTTGAATGAAAAACAACTTGAATTTCGTCGTCAGCAACAAATGTATGCGCAAGATGCAACACCGCGTGCAGATTTAGAATCGGCTGAAGCAAGCTATAAAACAGCTCAAGCACAAATCAAAGCACTAGATGCACAAATCGAGTCTGCAAAAGTAACTAGATCTACGGCACAAACCAATATTGGTTATACGCGTATTCTTGCTCCAACTGATGGTACAGTTGTTGCGATTGTGACGGAAGAAGGCCAAACCGTAAACGCCAACCAAAGTGCACCAACAATTGTCAAAATTGCAAAACTACAAAATATGACGATTAAGGCGCAGGTCAGTGAAGCTGACATTATGAAAGTTGAGAAAGGCCAACAGGTTTATTTCACGACCTTAGGTGAAGACACTAAGCGTTACGCAACCTTACGTCAAATTGAACCTGCTCCTGATTCAATTTCTAGTGAATCAAACAGTACTACAAGTTCAACGACCAGTTCAGCCGTTTACTATAATGCCCTATTCGATGTGCCAAACACGGATGGTAAATTGCGTATTGATATGACTGCACAAGTTTATATCGTATTAAATTCAGCTAAAAATGCCCTGCTCGTTCCTTCATCAGCACTTAGCTCTAAACAATTTTCAGGTCAAAGAAAATCAGGTCAATCATCTGATAAATCTAGTTCTTCACCAGAAGCAGCCAAGAAATCTCAAGGAAATGGAGCTCGTCTAGAGCGCCTTAATTTGACTGCTGAGCAAAAACAGTTAATTGAACAAGGTAAATTAACATTAAGTGTTGTACGCATATTACAAGCCGATGGCACAACTAAACCAACTCAGATTTTGGTTGGTATTAACAACCGTGTAAATGCACAAGTTCTTGCGGGCTTAGAACAAGGTGATCAAGTTGTGATTGCTGATAGTGCAGACACTTCTGCGGCATCAGCAAATAGTAGTAATAACCGTCGCCGTAGTGGCCCAATGGGAATGTAAGCATGACAAAACAAGCTCTGCTTGAAGTCAGCAATCTGGTCCGGGAATTCCCTGCTGGCGAAAGCACAATACAAATTTTAAAAGGGATTGACCTTACCATTTATGAAGGAGAACTGGTTGCCATTGTCGGCCAGTCCGGTTCAGGTAAGTCAACGCTCATGAACATTTTGGGCTGCTTAGACCGCCCTACCAGTGGTAGTTACAAGGTTAGTGGACAAGAGACTGGTAAGTTAGAGCCAGATCAGCTCGCTCGATTACGCCGTGAATATTTTGGTTTTATTTTCCAGCGCTACCATTTACTGGGTGACTTATCTGCTGAAGGTAACGTTGAGGTTCCAGCAGTTTATGCAGGCGTTACTCCTTCAGAGCGTAAACAACGTGCAACGGCACTACTCACCGAGCTAGGTTTGGGAACTAAAACACTCAATAGACCAAGCCAACTCTCTGGGGGGCAGCAGCAACGTGTTTCTATTGCCCGTGCCCTCATGAATGGTGGTGACGTTATCCTTGCGGATGAACCGACAGGAGCGCTCGACTCTCATAGTGGTGTTGAAGTTATGCGTATTTTGCGTGAACTCAATGCTGCTGGTCACACCATCATTTTGGTAACACACGATATGCAAGTTGCAAAAAATGCGACTCGTATTATCGAAATTAGTGACGGAGAAATTATTAGTGACCGTCCTAATGTTCCAGATCAAGCAGCTGAACCGATCAAGTCTGATCCTGATGCTGCTCCTGCATTGCAAGGTAAGCAGAAGAAAGGCAAAAGTATTTCTGCATGGCGTTCAACTTTAGATCGGTTATCCGAAGCCTTCCAAATGGCTTTACTGTCTATGAATGCCCATCGCATGCGTACATTCCTGACCATGCTTGGGATCATTATTGGTATTGCCTCTGTGGTTACAGTGGTCGCTCTAGGTAAAGGTTCTCAGCAGCAAATTTTAAGCAACATTAGTAGTCTGGGAACAAATACGATTACCGTATTTCAGGGCCGAGGGTTTGGTGATAATTCTAAAACCGCGAGCTTTAAAACCTTGGTTCCTGCCGATGCTGATGCGTTAATGACTCAACCTTATGTTAGTGCAGTCAGTCCGATGGTCAGTACATCCAAGACTATGCGCTATCAACAGAATGAAGCAAACGCCACCATTAATGGCGTGAGTAACGACTATTTCGATGTAAAAGGTTTAGTCTTTAAAGATGGACAAACTTTTGACCAACGTAGTGTACGTGATCGTTCACAAGATGTTGTAATTGATACCAACACTCAAAAACAATTCTTTGGTGATGGTAGCAATCCAATTGGCCAAGTCGTACTACTTGGTAGTGTACCAGCACGTATTATTGGGGTTGTAGAACCACAAACTAGCGGCATGGGTGCAGATGACACCTTAAATGTCTATATGCCTTATACAACCGTAATGAGCCGTATGCTAGGCCAGTCTAATGTCCGCAATATCGTGGTTCGTATTAATGACAAATATTCAACTACTGCCGCAGAAAATGCGATTGTAAACTTATTAACCCAGCGCCACGGTGCACAAGATATTTTCACTATGAACAGTGACAGTATCCGTCAAACCATTGAGAAAACAACCAGCACCATGACACTTCTGGTTTCAGCGATTGCTGTAATTTCACTGGTCGTTGGTGGTATTGGGGTAATGAATATTATGCTGGTTTCTGTGACTGAACGTACTCAGGAAATTGGTGTACGTATGGCTGTAGGCGCACGTCAAAGTGATATTTTGCAGCAATTTCTTATTGAAGCAATTTTAGTCTGTTTAATTGGTGGTGTGCTTGGTGTCTTACTGTCACTTGGTCTTGGACAACTCATTAATAAATTTGCTGGCGGTAACTTTAGCGTAGCTTACTCAAGCACTTCTATTATTGCAGCATTTGTGTGTTCAACACTGATTGGTGTCGTTTTTGGTTTCTTACCAGCCAAGAATGCCGCGAAGCTTGACCCTGTTGCCGCACTATCTCGAGAATAAGGAAAATTGCATGTCTTTCTCTATGACTAAACTTAGCACAGCACTTCTCCTCACAAGCTCTCTTGTTGGATGTGCCGCTGTAGTAAAAACCCCTTATGAAACACCTGCGGTACAAGTTCCGGGTAGTTTCCAATACGACACCACAAAAGCAAAAACCATGTCTGCCGATCAATATTCTGACCGTTGGTGGACACTTTTTGGTGATGCACAGCTTAATCAGCTCGTAAGCAATGTATTAGAACGTAATAGCGATTTGGCTGTTGCCGGAATTACCTTAAGGCAAGCACGCTTACAAGCTGATCTAACCGCAAATAAACAAGGTTTACGTACCAGTTCTAGTGTTTCTACAGGACATTCTTTTGATTTGAACTCAGGAGATGACAGCGCTAAAGGTTTATCAATGAGTGCAGGCGTAAGCTATGAGGTTGACTTGTTTGGTAAGCTTGCACGCCAAACTGAAGCAAGTAAGTGGGAGGCTTTAGCGACTGAACAAGACCTACAAGCCACTGGACAAAGTTTAATTGCAACCACGGCTAAATTGTATTGGCAACTTGGTTATTTAAATGAACGTTATGCGACTGCTCAGCAGAGTCTGGCGACCTCACAAAAGCTATATCAACTCGTACAGATTCAGTATAAAGCTGGTGCGGTTTCAGGTGTAGATCTTACTCAAGCAGAACAATCGGTACAAAGCCAAAAAGCGAGCTTAAGTCAAATTGAGCAACAACTGGTTGAAACACGTACTGCCATTGCCGTGCTCTTACATGAACCATTGCAACAGTTAAACATTCAAGAGCCCAAACGTTTACCGCGCAATGCACTACCCGCAATTGGTGCAGGTTTACCTGCTGATATTTTATCGCGCCGTCCCGATTTGCAAGCCTCTGAGCTTCGTTTGAAAAAGGCGCTCGCGACTAAAGATGCAACTAAGGCGAGCTACTATCCATCGATTAGTTTAACCAGTAGTTTGGGATCAAGCAGTACATCGTTGACGGAACTGTTACGTAATCCTGCTCTAACTTTAGGTGCAAGTTTAAGCTTACCGTTTTTGCAATATAACGATATGAAGAAAGACATCGCGATTAGCAATCTGGATTATGAAAAAGCGATTATTCAATATCGCCAAACGCTTTATCAGGCTTTTGCTGATGTCGAAAATGCTTTATCAAGTCGTACAGAACTCGACAAACAAGTAGCGTTACAAGAGCGTAATGTTGAACTTGCAGAAAAAACTGAACGCCTAACAGAAGTCCGTTACCGTTATGGTGCTGTCGCATTAAAAACACTTCTCGATGCTCAGCAAACCACACGTACTGCTCGCTTAAGTCTAGTTGAAACCAAGCAAAGCCAATACAATGCTTATGTCACTCTCATGCAAGCGTTAGGTGGTTCACCTGTAAAAGAACTTCCTCAATAACTTGCGCCCATAAAAAAAGCCGTAGTCCTTCAACTACGGCTTTTTTTTAAATAAATAAACTAAAAAGCTTATTCATCATCCATCATAGATTGGCTCATACCAACAGTATTGAAGCCAGCATCTACATATAGAATTTCACCAGTGATACCTGAAGCCCAAGGTGAGCAAAGGAATAATGCTGCATTACCCACTTCGTCAATAGTTACATTGCGTTTTAATGGCGCAACTTTTTCATTAGCATCTAACATTTTACGGAAAGATTTAATACCAGAAGCAGCCAAAGTACGGATTGGACCCGCAGAAATCGCGTTTACACGAATACCATCAACACCTAAGCTTGATGCCAAGTAGCGAACACCAGCCTCTAAAGAAGCTTTTGCCATGCCCATAACGTTATAGTTAGGCATAACGCGCTCAGAACCTTGGTAAGTCAAAGTCAATAAACAACCTTGGCGAGCTTGTAATAATGGTTTTGCAGCACGTGCCATCGCAATAAAGCTGTATGCACTGATGTCATGAGCAACTTTAAAACCGTCACGGTCAGTCACGTCAGTAAAATCACCATCAAGTGTATGTGCAGGAGCAAAGCCGATAGAGTGAACTACACCATCTAGACCGTCCCAATGTTTTGCAAGTTCTGCAAATGCATTGTCAATTTCGCTATCAACTGCAACATCACATGGGAACACAAGCTTAGAACCGAATTGCTCAGCAAATTCATCCACACGTTTTTTTAATTTTTCGTTCGGATAAGTAAACGCAAGCTCTGCACCTTCACGGTGTAATGCTTGGGCAATACCAAAAGCAATTGATAATTTACTAGCAACGCCTGCAATCAAAAAGCGTTTACCTGCTAAAAGTCCTTGTGTCATGCCGATCTCACTCAAAACAATTTAAAGCATAATGCCAATATTCAACGGTTTTCGAAATTGCATAATGCATCTTTTTTCAAAAATCGCACGAAAAAAAATCGCCCCTCATGAGGAGCGACTTCTCGATGAATATAATCTTAGTCGTCAGATAACAAGCCAATCAAACGTAAAAAAGAGATATACATCCAAACTAAAGTTGAGAGTAACGCAATTCCACACAACCACTCCATAAACTTTGGAGCACGGTAAGCTGCGTTGGTTTCAATTAAATCGAAATCTAAAATCAGGTTAAGTGACGCAATCACAGCAATAAATGCAGCAAAGCCAATGCCTAACCAGTTGCTCTCAAAAATATAAGGAATGCTTGAACCAAATGCTAAACGCATGATCATCTGCACAATAAATACAAGAAAAATAGCCAAAGATGCAGAAATCACGACTGACTTGAATTTTTCAGTTGCACGTACAATCTTGAATTTATATAAGCCAAACATGACTAATGTGGTCACAAAAGTGGCAAGTAATGCTTGTAAAGGTACACCTGGATACTTCATTTGAAAAGCAAATGAAATACCACCTAAAAATGCACCTTCAAAAAGTGCATAAGGAATTGCCAAGGTCGGTGCAGTCGTCGGTTTAAATGTGGCAATCAAAGCTAAAACCAGACCACCAATTGCGCCAACAATAGCACCCGCATAGGCAATACCAACATTTGCAGTAAAAGCTGCGTATAAAAATAAAGCAATGCCCACAGCCGCTGCAATGACTGTCAGCATAATAGATTTTTGAATCGCACCTTGCACAGTCATTGGTTGACTATAGTCACTGACCGTTTCAACACGCGTCAGTATCGGGTTATTACTTTGCATAAATGCTCTCTTTTTATAATAAAAACTTAAAATATCATTTTAAGCAAAATGAATATGAAAGCCAAATCAGACGATCGGCATTATTGTAACAATGTCCTTTAAACAATAAAAAAGGAGGCAGTAGCCCCCTCTTTATCACTTCAGCAAAGAATTAATCTTTACCATCAGTGTTCATAATAAAAAAGTATTCACGGTAATATTTCAACTCGGAAATCGAGTCACGAATATCATCCATTGCTAAATGTGATGCATTCTTTTTCAGACCGCTCATAATTTCAGGGCGCCAGCGTTTTGAGAGCTCTTTTACGGTAGATACATCAAGATTACGATAATGAAAATACTGTTCAAGTTCAGGCATAAGACGATGTAAGAAACGGCGATCCTGACAAATCGAGTTACCGCACATCGGTGAAACTTTTGGATTGACCCATTTTTTTAGGAATTCTAAAGTCTGTAACTCAGCATCACGAGCTGTCAATTTGCTACGACGAACTCGCTCAACTAACCCAGATTGCCCATGTTGGCGAGTATTCCACTCATCCATTGCATTTAAAATACGATCAGGTTGATGGATAGCCAAGACCGGACCTTCGGCAAGTACATTTAAATTATCATCTGTAATAATTGTTGCGATTTCAATAATTTGGTCATTATCGGTATCTAAACCGGTCATTTCCAGATCAATCCAAATTAATCGTGTATTTAAAGTACTGCTCATGTATGTACGTTCTAAAATGCCGTAAAAACATCAATAGTAGCAAATTTCTTGCATCTGCGCTGTAATTCTATAGCCGCTTCATGCTATTTTTGCCATCTTCAAACAGTGGTTTTTTGGGATATGAATGGCTTTAATTCGTAAGCGTCGTTTAACTGAACAGCAGCAACGTCGTATTGAAAAACAGCACAAAACTCGCCAAGAAGAGGCCGATACTTCACAAGATCTGGACGGACTGGTTGTACAACACTATGGCCGCCAACTCGAAGTACAGGCACTCTCTGTACCTGAGCATCACCCAGAAAAACCTCAAGTTGCCGAAGGAGAGCCAGAACCCTTCTGGAAACCTATCGAACTCAAAAGCGTATGGCGCTGTCATACTCGAACAAACCTTGAGTTACTTGTGACTGGTGACCGAGTTAAATGGCAGGCTGACCCAAACACGGGTTTAGGCATTATTACTGCCATTCATCCACGCAACTCGTTACTTACCCGTCCAGACCGTTATCACAAAGTTAAACCAGTTGCAGCCAACATCAGTTTGATTGTGATTGTATTCTCCCCCCTTCCTGAACCAGCTCCGACATTAATCGACCGTTATTTAGTAGCTTGCGCAGACGCTAACATTCCTGCACTTTTAGTCTTAAATAAATCAGATTTACTCACTGAAAACGACCCAATTCTTACGCTATTAGAAGAATATAAAACTTTGGGTTATGAGGTGATGATTTGTCAGTCTAAAAAGGGAGATATTTCTGTTTTATCTGAACGTTTAGATGGCGAAACAGTAGCTTTCGTTGGCCAATCGGGTGTAGGAAAAAGTTCTCTAATTAACGTGCTCATTCCAGATGCAGAGCAAAAAACAAATATTATTTCTGAAAACTCTGCACTCGGTCAGCACACAACAACCTCTACACGTTTAATGAATTTCGGTAAAAATGGTGCGTTAATCGACTCACCAGGAATTCGTGAATTTGGGCTTTGGCATCTTGATTTAGAAAAAATTCGTATGGGCTTTCCAGAAATTGAAGCACATTTGGGTTCTTGCCAATTCCGTAATTGTACCCATACTCATGAAAAGAACTGTGGATTAAAACACGCTGTAGAATCTGGTGAAATTTTACCACGGCGCCTAGATAGCTTTTTGCGTTTAAATGATGAGATTCAAGAAGCACAGCAAAAAAACTAATTTTCTGTCCGCTTTACCCTTGAAGTGGTGATTTTGATCACCATCTATATACGCTATACTCTAGGTCAATTTTGTTTTTAATTTTTTTTAGGTGACTTGTGGAACGCTGGTTAGAGTTTATGGGGAATCACCCCATTTTGTTTGGTACGCTCGGAGTCTTGGTCGTGTTGTTCTTCATTTTTGAAGGTCAACGTAACGGTCGTAAAATTTCACCACAGTCGCTTGGTATTTTAGTGAAAGCGAAAAATGCCATACTAATCGATTTGCGCGATAGTAAAGACTTCCGTGAAGGTCATATTAGTGGCAGCCGCAATATTCCTTTCAGCCAAATTGCAAGTCATGCTGAAGAATTAAAAGCAAGTGAGCGTCCATTGGTATTTATTTGCAACCTCGGACAAGTTGCTGGTAGTGCTTTGCAAAAAGTTGCTCACCATGACAGCTATCGTCTTGATGGTGGTATTAGTAACTGGAAAGCACAAGGCTTACCTCTTGTAAAAAGCAAACCAAAAGCTTAAGGAGAATTATTATGGCTGCAAATGTCATTGTTTACTCAACTTCTGTATGCCCGTATTGCGTTCGTGCTAAACAGTTACTTGAGCGTAAAGGTATTGCTTACAAAGAAGTAAATCTTTCTGTTGAAGCACCGGAAGTACGTGTTGAATTAATGCAACGCACCAATCATCGTACTGTCCCACAAATTTTTATTAACGATCAGTTTATTGGCGGTTTTGACCAACTTTATGCTTTAGAGCGTGAAGGTAAACTTGACGAATTATTGGCTTAACATCGCATCCATATTAAGGAAAAAACAATGAGCGAAGAACAACAAGTTCAACCACAATTAGCTTTAGAGCGTATTTATACAAAAGATATTTCTTTTGAGGTTCCAGGGGCGCAGGTTTTTACTAAACAATGGCAACCTGAACTCAATATCAATCTTTCTTCTGCTGCAGAAAAAATTGATCCAACTCATTTTGAAGTTTCTTTAAAAGTTGTGGTACAAGCCGATAACGACAACGAAACAGCGTTCATTGTAGATATCACTCAATCAGGTATTTTCTTGATTGATAACATTGAAGAAGATCGTTTACCTTATATTTTAGGCGCTTATTGCCCAAATATTTTGTTCCCGTTCTTACGTGAAGCGGTAAATGATTTAGTAACTAAAGGTAGCTTCCCACAGTTACTTCTTACTCCAATCAACTTTGATGCAGAGTTCGAAGCAAATATGCAACGTGCTCAAGCTGTTGAAGGTCAAGCTTAATTTTCTAGCTTCTCCTTGAATAAAAAAACCGCGTCTATCGCGGTTTTTTTATGTTTTGAATAATTAAAAAATTAATGATCAAGAGAAATAAGCTGAATAGTAGGAAACTGAAATCCGCGGCAAGATAATTCCGAACGCCATGCCACTGTTAGCATCATATTGCCCAGAACAAAGTTTTGATAAGCAAATGTCCCAATAAGTGGATGAGAACATATTCCACCATTGTCTGTAGAATGTGCATAGGTATTTAAAGTGTTTAAGTCTAGCCGTATGCCAAGACCTGAAGCTTTTAAAACAGCTTCTTTAATCGTCCAGACTTTAAACCAGTATTCTCTATCTTGTTCTAAGCTTAGCCACGTTTCATATTCATCAGGATGAAATGCATGCTGGGCTAAAGCTTCTAAACGAACTTTACGGTCTAACTCTTCAATGTCTACGCCTATATCTTTAACATTCGCGCTCATTGCTAAAGCATAATATTGTTGGCTATGAGAGTGATTGAAATCTAAATTATGATTCAATAAATATGGCTTGCCATGCTCATACTTTGCAAACGCTAAATCCGTTATTGTAATTTGTAATTTCTGCGCTATCAGCTCGTTTCTAATGTTATGTATTTGCTGTTTTTTATAATGATTAAATGTACGAAAGTCAGGAAAATCTTGTTCAGATTTTAAAAGAAGCTGGGACAATGTCTGTGTGTAGACTTCAATATTACGCTTAGACATTATCCCGCCCTTATTTACAATTAATTAGAATTTAACCACGTCGCCTTTTAAGGTAACCCCCGCCATCATGGCACCTTTATAGCAATCGTAAGTTGTCGTACTTGTGGTTTCATTGGCTTTAAAATAGCTCACAATATTGGTAACCGCGTTTGCACCTTGTGCTTTAGCATTGTTTTGCATTTGGATGAGTGCTGAACGTAAAACCCAGTCACAAGACGTTGCAGCTGACTTACCAAAACCATTGGTTTTTTTATTGGTCACCGCATCTTTTTGAATCACTTTACCGCCAGATTTTGTACCATTTAAATAAAACTTTACTGAACCATCTAAAGTGCCATCTGCAACTGCACGGTCTACAGCTTCTTTAAAATTGAACTGATGTACTTCATCTCCAGCCTGAACAGTGGCAGTAAAACCCGCACTTAGCATTGCTACAAATAAAAGTTTTTTATTTAACATTGTTGTGTTCCTTATTGTTTAACACGTTTAAAAATAAGCGAAGTATTAATTCCGCCAAAAGCAAAGTTATTGCTCATAATAATGTCAGCATCCAGAGTTCTTGGCTGCTGAACGATATAATCTAGATCGCCACACTGGGGATCGATTTCATCTAGATTTAAAGTTGGAATAAAACAGCCACGATTCATCATTTCAATGCTCAGCCAAGCTTCAATGGCCCCACACGCTCCCAGCGTATGTCCAAAGTAGCTTTTTAAAGAGCTGATCGGCTTACGTCCCAAAACTGCTGCTGTCGCCTGACTTTCAGCCACATCACCCTGATCAGTTGAGGTGCCGTGCGCATTTACATAAGCAATATCTTTAGCCTCTACAGATGCATCTTTAAGTGCCAATTGCATACAGCGCCCCATCATTTCTGACTCGGGGCGAGTTACATGCTGACCATCAGTATTGCTACCGTAGCCAATCACTTCTGCATAGATATGGGCACCTCGAGCTTTGGCATGTTCGTATTCTTCCAAAATTAAACAGCCAGCCCCTTCACCAATCACTAAACCATCTCTTTTTGCATCAAATGGGCGTGGTGTTTTTTCTGGTTGGTCATTCATACCACTGGTCGCGAACAATACATCAAAAACCGCAGCACCTGCTGCACTGAGTTCTTCTGCACCACCAGCAATCATGACCTGTTGTTTGCCATATTTAATGGCTTCATAGGCCTGCCCAATAGCCATAGAACCAGAGGTACAGGCACTTGACGTCGGTAAAGTTAAGCCTTTTAGGCCAAAATATACGGTCATGTTCACCGCACTTGTGTGGGCCATCATGCGGATATAGGTTGTTGCATTGATCTTACTCATGCTCTGATGAAGCAACATGCTAGCAAACTCACCCACAGCCTCTACACTACCCGCAGAAGAACCAAATGCAACGCCAGTTTCTCCACTGTTCAAGATTTCGTGCCCAAGCAAACCTGCATTTTGCAAAGCAGTCTCGGCACAAACCACAGACATGAGCGCTACACGACCCATTCCCCGTGTAACTTTACGATTAAAATGCTTTGGCACATGAAAAGTTTCAACAGGTCCAGCAAGCTTGGTCCGAAGGTCAACATATTGCTCCCATTCCGGCATGTAGCGAATTCCGCTTTTGGCGGCTTCAAAATGAGCAAAAATCTCATCTGAGGTTTCCCCTAAAGAGGTAATCCCTGCCATTCCTGTCACGACAACGCGTTTCATCAGATAAGTCCCCCATTCACCGAGATAACTTGTCGGGTAATGTAGGATGCTTCATCTGAACACAAGAATTTCACCACGCTAGCCACTTCATCAACTTGTCCCATGCGTTGCAACGGAATCATCTTAAGCGCATGCTCTTTGACTTCATCTGTCACCATTTCCGTCTCAATCAGACCAGGCGCTACACAGTTGACGGTAATTTTTCGCTTGGCCAATTCCAAAGCTAAGGCCTTGGTCGCACCAATCAGACCTGCTTTTGCAGCACTATAGTTAACCTGTCCACGGTTACCCATGATCCCAGAAACCGAAGATAGAGTGACGATACGGCCACCTTTACGCAAATGAATCATTGGCATAACTAATGGTTTTAATACGTTATAAAAACCATCTAAGGAAGTCGAAATAACTTCATCCCAGTCTTGATCTGTTAAAGCTGGGAAAGCACCATCATGGGTAAGACCAGCATTCAATACAACACCATAGAATGCGCCATGCTGCTCTACATCTTGTTCTAAAATTTGTTGAACGGTTTGGCGTTCAGTTACATCAAACATTAAATAATGGCTATTTTGCCCTAAAGCTTGAATCTCTTGTACGACTTGTTCTACATCTGCCTGACGCGAGCGTGCATGCACAGTTACATCAAAACCCGCCTTTGCCAGTTGTAATGCAATCGCTTTCCCAATTCCTCGACTTGAACCCGTTACTAAAATTCGTCTTGTCACAATGTATTCCTAATTTTTGTGGTTATTCAAATGGTGTTTCTGTTGGTTCAAATACACTTAGCGTTGCCTGAATGCAGTGTTCAGCATATTGAATTTCACAGGAAAATTGCCCAAGTCCTTCATGAAAATATTGTTGTTCTATTTGAATGATCAATCGTGAACCTAAAGCAAAATAAGGGATCGGTAAATTTAACTTACGTGTTCCCAATAAAAAACCGACTTTTGGCGCTTGTTTTGACTGTTGACCTTGCCAGCCTGAATAAGCGCTGATGGTTTGTGCCATAATTTCAATGCTTGCCCATGTCGGCAAACCTTCTGCTTCACAAAACATCAGCTCTGGCGTAATCGTGAGTTCTGCTTGCGCTCGCCCTTCTGTAACCTCGGTTAAATGGTCAATAAAGACCATCGGTTGCTCATGAGGAATATATTGAATTGCATCTAGTTTCATCAGGGCTTCACTCCAAAAACAAGACTAATATTACTTCCCCCAAAAGCGAAAGAATTACTCATCACATAGCGAATGGGTTGTTTTAACTCAGCTTCTTGCACATAGTTTTGATCAGCCAAATCCGGATCAACCTCAACATTTTGATGCAACGGCAACCAACTTTGATCTTTTAGAACTTGTTCACAAATAAAAGCTTCTATAGCGCCAGCTGCACCGAGGCAATGTCCAGTTTTGTGTTTGGTGCTACTTAATGCAACCAGATAATCACCAAAAACTTGTCGTACAGCCTTAATTTCCATTGCGTCATTTTGTGGAGTTGCTGTGCCATGTAAGTTGATATAACCAATTTCTTGAGGGGAAATATGGGCCATATCTAGTGCACGCTGCATAGCTAGAACTGCACCTTTGCCTTCAGGATGTGGAGCCGAAATATGCCATGCATCCATCGATTCACCAGCACCCATTAACATGACAGGCGCTTGCTCTTTACTCAGTACAAAAAATGCAGCAGCTTCACCAATATTAATACCATCACGTTTCACGCCGCAGGGTTGGCAAATATAGTCAGATAAACTCTCGAGGCTATTAAATCCATTTAGTGTTAACTGGCATAAGGTATCGACGCCACCCACCAGTACAACATCGGCTAAATCTGCATGAAGTAAACGCTGCCCCGCGGCTAATGCTTTCGCGCTTGAAGAGCAAGCGGTTGAAATAGTATATGCAGGCCCTTCCCATCCTAGATACTGCTGCAATGCTTTTGCTAAACAGCTCATTTCTTGTGGATAGTGAGATATTGATAGATCTGTTTGCCCTTGAAAATATTGCTTAAGTAACAATTCATTATCTGCAATACCAGAGGTAGATGTACCCACCACAATCGCCAAACGTTTATTTTCAAAGGATGCCGTATAGGCTTTTAACTCTGTTTCAATTTCAGATAATGCGGTCAATGCAAAACGTAGATTACGTGAATCTACAGATTGTAAAGCATCAGGTACATGCAAACATAATGGATGCGTATATTGTCCCACCCAAACATTACGATCAGCAATTAAATCATCTCGCAAACTTAAGGTTTGCTGTGGCTGTTGTAATGCCTGTTTGATTTGATTAAGTTCGCAACCTAATGCAGATAAACCGACACTTAATTGTATGCCTACTGCCATTGTGGCTGCATTTTCTGAAGGTAAATGTTTCATGGTGTAGGACTTTCTTCTGTCTGCAACGTATTTTCAATCGAACTCAGCGTCATGGTATAAGGGACTTGTTGATTAATCAATTCAATGCTTCCTTGCCCTTGTTTAAGCTGCAACACAGGCTGCTTTTCAATATAAACAACCTGCATTCCTGCTTGTTGTTTCATCTCTACAGCTTGCTGTCCTAAATGTGAAAATTGAGGATACGTTGCAAATAAAAGATCGCGCACCACAAACTCAAAAGGCAATAAACGCATTTGATCAATACGTTGTTCAACATGAACCCGATGCCCATCGAACTGTAACTTAAATAATTGTTGACCTGTCAGGCTCAAAGCCACCATATCCAGTACAGCACCCTTTTGCTGTTGGTATAACAAGAAGCTAAAACTTTGCTGCTTCCACTGAACTTCAACCTGATCTTGTCGTTGATAAGCTTGTGCCTGCCATAGTGGGCTTTGCAGCCCTTTGGCGTGTGGCATGACCTGACAACCATTTAAAAATAAAAAGCTACTGAGTAATATCGTTGCCCATTTGCGTTGCATGATTACCCCTCAAGTGCCTGTTCTTGTGCCAAGCCCTCACGACAATATTCTGCCAAAGTAGTCAGTCTACGTTTGGCATTTTTATGGATTGGATTTTTTTCATCCCACGCATAACCAGCCAGTAATGAAGAAATCATACGGCGAATGCCTTCATTCTGATTTTGCGAGAACACTACATCTTGAAATTCGCCTTCATACCATGACTCAACATAGGCACGAAACACCTGAATACCACGGCGTAATGGTTTTTCATATTCTTGCAACCAGTCTACCTGCTTACCTTGCAAGACACGCTCAACCAAAGGTATAGCCAAGCTAGAAGATTTTAAAGCGATCGTCACACCCGATGAAAAGACGGGATCGAGAAACTCACCGGCATTACCTAATAGCGCATAGTTGCGATCTGCCAAATGTTTTACATTTGCTGAATAGCCCACCAACGTTCGCACTGGTGTATCAAATCTTGCACGGCGCAAGACATGTGACAAGCTTGGTTCATCGGCCAAAATACGCTTAAACATTACCTCAGGTTCATTATCTTCAGCATTTTCGACTGTGTATTTGTCAAAAAAATCTTGTTCTGCAACGATGCCAAAAGAAGCACGCCCATCTGCAAATGGAATGAGCCAATACCATGCGCGATGATCTTTTTCATGTACGGTAATTAAAATTTTATTGCGATCAAACTCTGGGTCATCTGTAATTCCATCTTCAATATGGGTAAACAGTGCACGTCGTACCGGAAAGTTTGATGGACTCTCCAAATCTAAGAGCTTTGGCAAAATTCGTCCAAAACCACTCGCATCTAGCAAGAACTTGGTTTGAATCTGATAACTTTGTTGTTCTTCATTTAACACAGTAAGTACGGGCTGTTCAGATGCAACATCAACATCTAAGACTTCATGCCCGAAGCGTATGTCGGCACCATAAACTTGAGCCTGCTTTGCTAGCAAATTATCAAAATCGGCACGGCGAACCTGCCAAGTAGTCCCCGGTCCATCCGTAAATTTTTCTGTAAAGTTATAAAAACTGCGTTGTTTACCGCGTAAAAAAGCCGCGCCATTTTTAAATTGAAAAGCGTATTGATCAACATGTTCACGGACCGTTTCGAGTAAACCCGCCTCTTCTAAGAACGCCATAGATTGCGGTAACAATGATTCGCCAATCGAAAAACGAGGAAAATGCTGTTTTTCAATAACCGTAACGGTATAACCCTTTTTTCGAAGAAGTGCCGCAGCAGAACTACCTGATGGTCCAGCCCCAATAATAACGACGTCAATTTTTTCTATAGTGCTCATAGCACAACTTCCTTTTTAATTTATTCAAATTATGAATGGTCTTGTAAGTTCACAATGTGTTTTTTATCTGCTGGGGTTAACAAAGTCGCATAGATAAACGAGAAAATAACCCCGAATAAAACCGTTAAGCCAAAACAATGAATTGCATAAGTATGGCTAAACGAAAGTAACCCAAAGCCGAGTAAGGTCGACATCATACATAAAAACAACGCCATTCCAACCACTTGCGGGTGATCATGTCCATGTCGGTAGAAAATTGCATAGTCGACTCCAATTCCGATAATCAGGAAAGTCGCCATAATACTAAACAGGTTAATCTCGACACCTAACCATGCCTGAACAGCAAAAGTGCTCAGTAATGCCAAGCTTACGGGCAGAACCAAAGGCACAATCGAACTTAGACCATAAATAAGCGCTAAACCAACCGCCAGACCAATTAAGGCATAAATCAGAAGATGCTGAGCCTGAACCCTATGTTCGGCAAACATTTCCGACATTGCAGTAATCGGTTGCTGGAAATGTATATGATCATTCTGAAGCTGCTTTAATGCTTCAGGTTGTTTCACCCCTGTTACCATCACTAATCGTTCATTAGCTTGAGGCTGTAAAAAAGCTAAAGGGTGATCTTTAAATACAGAAAAATCTAATAGCGGTTGTGTAGCCAGTTGCTGTTGCCACTGTAAAACATCAGTGACATTTAGCCCCATGCTTTGGGCATATTGCTGCAATGTCACTTTTGGAATATTTTTTAAAAGTTGTACATTGTTTTGCTGCTCTGCCAATGGTGGAATCCATTGTCCCAAAGCTTGAAATGCACTGATTTTTCCTTGAGCTTGTAACTGTTGTAATTGTCCAATCAGTTGCTGCTCTTGTTGTTGCATCTGATTTGCAGAGACTGCTCGTACTACAAAATAATCACTACTTTGTTGCTGACCAAATTGCTCACGAACAGCCTGATCTTGCTGCTTTAAGCTGGCGTCCATACCTTGTAAGTTACGAATATCATCGTTACTTTTAAGATAGAAAAGACTCGCTGTACCTACTGCTAAAATGACTGCAATCAAGCCATAACGTATCTTGGCTCGCTGTTGAAACCATAACCGTGCTTGCCCAATCCACGATAATGCTCGTATGGCTGGCTGAGCATTGAGTGCAGGTAATCGTGGTAATAACAACACACTACTGATCCACGCCGCGGTTAATCCTACAATTGAAAAGACTGCAATCTGCTTGAACCCAGGAAATGGGGTAAAGCTCAAAAAGATGTAAGCAACCAATGTAGTCATTAAGCCCATAAACAAGCTTGGCAATAGTGGTTTTAAAATTTGAAAACCGCCAAGCTGTCTGTGCTGTGATTGCATCGCCATGAAATAAAATGAAAAATCGACACAAACACCAATAAGACTCGCACCGAATACTAATGTCATGAGGTGAATTTCACCAAACATCCAATGTGTGACCGCAAATGCCACAAAGCTTCCGGTTGAAACGGCAACAAACTCAGTAAATAACGGACGCGGTGAACGAAAGCCAAACCAAACCAGAAAAATTAAGCCCAATGTAGAGCCAACACCAATGGTTGAGATTTCCTGTTTAGCCGACTGTGTTCCAAAATTTGAAAATAAAATAGTTCCAGTCCAATGAGAATTTAATCCCCTTACAGCTAGCTTTTGCTTAGTTTGCTCAATCCAGTTCGATACCTGTTCTTGATAATCAATATTGTATGGGCTTTGCGTCAACTGTAATACGAAAAGCCGAGAGATACCTTGCTCATGATGGATGGTCGCAAAGCCCTGCTCCATTTCTATGTTTTGTTGTGAAGGATTCGCCAACTGCATGGCATAACGAGGGAACAATAATAGCGGGTCTTGCTTAAGTGACTCAGCAGTGACAGGCATGCCTGGACTCATCATCTGCATCAGGCTTTGTTCAGTCAGTGCCTCGTAATCCAACTTTTGTAATAAGGCTTGATCTTGCGCACTCAACAAACCTGCTCGATGTTGATACAACTGTTTTGCAAATTGATCAAAATCAAGCTGTGGTTTGAGTGGCTGCCATAGCGCACTTTGCTTCGCTTGCGCTGTTAAAAAACTGGTAGCCTGTTGTATCGTAGCTTCATCCTTAGCATCTATAACAACAAATACTTTATTGTTAAGTTGCTCATTCATGTACTGCTGAGTACGTGCAAGTTCTGGGTCTTGCTGAACTTTAGGCAATAACGCAAAAATATTGGTTTGAATATGAATGTCTTTTTTCAGCCACGTCACGCCAAGCCCCACTGCAATGAGCAGCAGAGCAATTAACCAAATTGCAGTGAACTTATTTTGCCAGTTGGAAAATCGCATGCTCGGCAGCCGTTAGAGTCGTCGGTTGAGAAGTCTGGTGACTAAAGCGAATGGTCGTTAAGTTATTCGCTTTCTCGGTAATCACAATTTGGTTGACATACTGTTGACCTTGCGCATCAACACGCACAAACAGCTTTTTAAACAGGCTACTTTTTGGAGTTAAGCTCATACTCCAACCCGCTGGACTATAGTTCGCACTCACTACATTAAAGTTCTTCGCCAAGGCTTGTTCATTACCTGACATCAGCTGCAAAAATAAAGTCGCTACAGAGCTATAAGGTGATTGATCAACTTGTATTTGGCTAAATGTACGCTGAGTTTTCTGTACTAGTTTGGTTGGGGTGACGATCAAATCTGCTTGCACTGGGCGTTTGATTTGCCATGCCACGCCATAAGATTTTGCAAATAATAAAGACCCGTTCGACACAAATGTTTTATTGAGTGACGGTAATTTTTTTTGCTGTTCAAAGTCCGCACGAACTGTAGGAGACTGCGACAATTGCTGAAAAATTTGCGTAATCTGTGTTGGTGCTGCATAGACCGCACTTAAACAGCTTATCCAAACAGCAGTACCCAAACCTAAAGTTTTGATAAATTTAGACATCATACGCCCCCTTCGGTTGAAACTCAGACCATGCATTTAAACGATCAAACAAAACCTGCGGCGATTGAAAGCACATTTCACGCGCTTCAATATTCACAGCTACTTGGGTGGTATAACCTTTGGTTAAGCGCTTCCCAGACTCAGCATCAAAAATCAGATAATCAATTTTCAAGCGGTTTTCCCATTCTTTTAAAAGGGCTCGAACCCGAATCTTTTGTTCAAACTCAATACCGTATGCATAGCGAACATGGCTTTCAATCACAGGCCATGCATAGCCTGATTCTTTCATCTGCATATAGTTGTAATGAAATTGATCGAGCAATTTACAGCGCGCAATCTCAAAATACTTTAAATAATGACCATGCCAAACCACATTCATGGTATCGACATCATGAAATGGAATTTCAATGATTACATCTGCATGCATTGGCTCACCTTATCCCATAAATTCTGGTTGATTAAACAATTCAAGTTGGTCTAAACGATCAACAATCTGTTGTAATTCGGTTTGTAATGGTCGGTCTTCTTCAACAAATGCAAAACTTTGTAAGGTCCATTGCATAAATGCCTGCAATGTCGGACTGAGCTGTGCTGTTAAACCTTTTAAATGAATCGCCTGCACACTAGCGCAGCAAAGGGCTGCAATCACTTGATGTGTTAAGGTAATTACACGGCTCGCATCACGTGCAGCAATGGTTCCCATGCTGACTTTGTCTTGGTTATGGCACTCGGTTGAACGTGAAAAAATCGACGCTGCCAACGTATTTTTTAAGGCTTCAGCAGTCCATGCCGACACCCCGATTTGCACAGCTTTAAAACCGTGATTGAGCGGTAAGCGTTCGGTCATTGCGCCCGTTAAATTACGTGGTAGACCATGATTCATTTTATGATCGACTAGCTGTGCAATCTGTCTATCCATCAAGTCAGCAATATTGGCAATCATAATTTTTAAGCTATCCATCCCCTGCGCAATGTGTCCACCGTAAAAATGACCGCCATGCAATACACGCATCCCCACTGGATCAATCAAGGGGTTGTCATTACTTGAGTTCAATTCATTTTCAATAAACTGACGCAACCATACTTTTGAATCTTCAAATACACCAATAATATGAGGCGCACAACGCAATGAATAACGATCTTGCAAACGTGGGCTTTGATGTTCTGTTTGTACTTCACTATTGAGCCAATCACGTAATTGCTTTGCAATTTGCTGCTGCCCCGGATGAGGTTTTTGTGCAAACAGTACTTCATCGAAATGGCTTGGATTACCTTCCAAGGCCAATACATTCATAGCCGTAATCAAAGTACTTGCGAGTGAAATCTGCTCTGCTTTTTTATAGTTTAAACACGCAATTGCCGTCATTACCGCTGTGCCGTTCATGAGCGCTAAACCTTCTTTCGGTCTGAGCGTTAATGGTTGCAAACCTTTTTCGGCATACACTTTAGCAACAGGAACAATTTGTCCATCGACGTAGACATCACGCTCACCGACTAAAGTTCCCGCAATGTAAGACAACGGCGTTAAGTCACCACTTGCTCCCACCGAACCTTCAGATGGAATGACTGGAATTACATTTTCGTTGAGTAGCCAAACCAAGCGTTCAAGGAGTGCTATCGATACGCCCGAATAACCGCGAGCCAACGAGCATAGGCGCGTCACGACTACTGCACGTGCGGTAATCACATCCAGATTTTCACCTAAACCACAGCCATGAAAGCGTGAAAGATGCAGAGGTAATTCATTAACCTGATGTAATGGTACTTCAACCAAACACGAGTCACCATAACCCGTGGTCACACCATAGATAACGCCTTCTTCTTCAAGTAACTGATCGAGAAAATCAGCACCTTTTTGAATTAGGTCACGCCATGAAGATGACTCAGGTAAAGCGACCTGACATTCGCCTCTTGCTACAGAAACAACATCTTCAATACTCAGTGGCTGTTCACCTACGGTTAACACACGCATGTTATTTCGTCCAAAAATTATAAAAATTAAACCATTGATAAGGAGCACGCAGACAATGCTGTTCTAGTACAGCAACATACGTTTTAGTTATGGTTTGCATACTTTCAATACGGTTAGCACGAGGTAAACTCACCTGCTCGGCAATTGAATGAATATGAACTTGAAACTGCTGTTGCACACGGTAGCAAAACACTGCAATAACAGGTACTTTCAGTAAATTTGCCAAGATCCATGCACCTTGAGGGAAGGATGCTGGCTCTCCTAAAAACTCAATCTGCTGTACACGGTCTGACTGCACAGGTACTCGATCTGCCGCTACAATGACCCACTCACCCTGTTGCATTTTGTCTTGTAAAATCATAGCAGTTTCAATACCCAACTCATCGACGGGCAATAAGCAAACATCAGCCTTATCATTTAGTTTTTTCAAAAACTCATTAAATTTTGTCGCGTGCTTTTGGTAAACCAGCACATTAATTTTCTGCGGATGCTCTGACTTAATTGCTCGAAGCAACTCAATATTGCCAAAGTGAGAGACAATAATAAGAGCACCTTTTTGATAATACTGCGAGAAATTTTCATGTCCAAAAACTTCCAGATTTTGCTCGGAGATATGACCTAGCCAACCTTCAATCTTATCTAAAATACATTCGCCAAATTGCATAAAATGCGCGTAGCTGTTTGTCCAATTGGGCTGGTGACTAAACGGAGATTGTGTTCCGGCAAAATGATGCAGTTTTTGTAAATAAAGTAAGGAAGCTTGGCGTGCTGTGTTGGCAAATAGCCAATACCACATAATGACAAAGTACATCACCAACTTGCATAACCAACGCCCACAAAAACGATAAAACCACAACACGAGCATGAGGGGCAACATGCCTCCTCGCTCTTTAATATCGTTCCATTTTGGAGAAGCTGAATGTGTCATGATTAACCTTGCAGCTTTTGTTTTAGCAGCTTCGGCAAGCGAATCAGCATACCCATAAACAAGCTTGCGTGTGCTTTACTCAGGCCTAAGTTATCTCGCCAGACATGAAAATGAGAGATGCCCTGCTCTGGATAAACCACAGGTGTCGGTACATTAATAAATGAGGTATTTTCCCATTTTAAACGTACCAAAATTTCGCTATCAAAGCCCATACGTGGCTGAAACTTAGCGCTATTCAAAACTTTAATAGTGCTCTCGAGTGGATATACTCTAAACCCACACATACTGTCTTTAATTTCAAAAGACAAACTATTAAGCCACACCCAAAAATGGGTAATGTAACGACCATACAACCGTTTTTTAGGAATAGATTCATCAAAGTACGGCTGACCAATCACCATAGCTTTGGGATGTTGCTGGGACTGCTCAATAAATTTAGGAATATCATCCCAGTGGTGTTGCCCATCTGAATCAAGTTGTAAGGCATGGCTTAAACCCAACTCATGTGCAGCACGTAATCCTGTAATCACAGCTTGCCCTTTGCCCTTATTCACTTCATGTTCAATTAAATGAATTTGGGAATATTGATCGGCCAATGCCCGTAAAATCTGGCTACAAGCATCATCACTTCCATCATTCACCAATACAATCGGCAAATGAAAGCGATCTAGATAGGCAATCAAGTCAGCTAAATAATGAGGATGATTATAAACTGGGATAACAAAGCCATAGTTGGTCTTCATTTTTAACCCTCTACTTCCGTTTGCAAAGCGAATAATAAACGCCCAGAAGCCAAAATCTGTTCTGAATCGCGTAACTCAAAACTCACTTTATGCTCTTTTCGAGAAAGCTTAAGTTGCACAATTGCATAAGGACGGATCAGATTTTGAAATTTTAGCTGTTCATACCCCTGACACCAATTTAAGTCCGACCAAATTGACTTAGCAAAATATTGTAAAAAACCTATTTGCCCAACCCCAGGATAAATCGGTTGTGTTGGGAAATGCCCTTTAAAACAAGCTAACTCTGGTGGAAACTCAAGGCTCAAAATATGGTCATCTGAACTTTGAGACTGCGACAGTACGACTGGTTGTAACATAGGTTTAAATAGAGTTTTCAAATAGTTTTTGTTAAGTTTAGACTGCGAGTTTTGCGGCAACTGACTGAGGAAACGCCATTGACGAGGAATCGCTAAAGTTTCTAAGTGATCTTTTAATTGCTGTTTTAAATGACCAACAAAAGCTGATTTACCTAGTTGCTGTAATTGTTCCCGAGCTTGTTCTTTTAAAACAACAATACATCCCAATATTTGACGATGCTCATGTTCAAGTACCAGTACATGACATTGTTGCACTGCATCTAAAGCTTGAATGCTTTGCTCGATCGCATCTAGGCTCAGACGCTTTTCTTCAAGTTTAATAATTCGATCTGTACGCCCCATCAGCTTAAAAGTCTGACACGTTGCATCTGACCATGCTGCACCATCACCTGTCGTAATCCAGTCATCCTCATAGGCATGATTACTCTTCACCATAAGCTGTTGCTCTTCAATACGAATAGCCACATTGATAAAAGCAGTCCAAGCATCCTCATCTTGAGCACGATGGGCAATACCACCGGTTTCAGAACTTCCCAAAACTTCAATAATCGGACGATTTAATAAAGGACGAACACCACTTTCCAGTTTGCCACCCGAACTAAAGACCATCTGACAGTGTTGTAAAACCACATCGGTTGTCCAGCGTTTTAATAATGCAGGACTTGAGATCAAATAATTGCTTAAACCCAACGTTTCTAATTGTTTTTGAGCTTGTACCGCATCTTCAGGAAATGCCATTTGAGATGTATAAAAACTTCGACCCGTAGCAAGGGGTAGCAATAATTTAAACAGTAATCCATAAATATGCTGATGACTGACCGTTGCGATCGCAATTGCATTTTCATCGAAAGTAAAACTCTGACTTAATCCTTGAACTTCGTTGAGTAGTTGTCTGAGTGTTCTTGGGATTTTTTTAGGTTCGCCAGTTGAACCTGATGTATAAAAATAGAGTTGTGCCTGCTCTAGAAAAGCATTATCCAAAATTAAAGATAAAGGAACAACTTTTTCAACATCTTGACGCTTTAAAAAATAAATCTGCTGTGCTGCGAAATCTTGTTCTAATTCGCGTACTCGATTTGGTGGTAAAAGTACCTGTTTTTTCGCTAACAAAGCGGCAAAGAATAAAACCAGAAATTCATAGCTGTCTGCTTCCCATAATGCCCAAGTTAAATTTTCTATTTGAGCAATTGCTGCAGCTTGTAAAGCAACGTCCTGCCAAAATTGAGTAAAACTGGTCGGATGCAAAGCACTGTCTATACAAAGTGGCTGAACTGAATCGATGAATTTCTGAAAATGACAATGCATAATTTTTAATTAATGATTTGAAGAATGTAAACGCTGATGTCGCTTACGCAAAATAAATTCACCAACGAACAAAATACCCATCAGCACATAAGAAATAAAGCCATTATAAATGACCCAAACCTGCATTGAAGTAAAAAGCACAGTAGTCAAAGCAATCAATGCATTACAGAAAAAGAAAGCACACCAGACTTTAGTCACCTGTCTGGTCCACTGCACACCAGAAGGAGGTAAATCAGGTTCAACGAGTCGGGCAAAGCGCTCAATCATAGACGGCGGTTTGATGAGTGTCAGTGCAAAAATAACCAATGCACCCAAACTCATACCGACTGGATATAACTTTAACCAAGCGTGATTATGTGACAGTAAGCTAAGACTGCCACAAACAATGGCAAAACCAGTTAAAGGCCATAATAATGAGTTGCCTTTACTAAAAAGTCTGACCACACCTAATCCGATGAGTAACACACTCACCCAAACAAATTGACCGTGCGTCAAACTCCAACCCACAATAAAGGGATACAACACAAAAAGTGCTGTAATCATCCCTTTAATCACGAGCTTCATTCAGCAGTCATATTCCGAATAACCGTCACAACATCCAGTACGGTTCGCACATTTTTAAAATCTTCAGGTTTTACTTGCTTACCAGTTAATTCTTTAATTTTTACAACTAAATCAACTGCATCAATACTGTCTACATCAAGATCTGAATATAAGTTTGAATCGAGTTGAACAGACTCCGGTTCAATTTCAAACAAATCTTCCATCCATTCGCGGAGTTTAGTTAATACTTGCTCTTGAGATAACATCATCACACTCCTTATGACTTCTGCTGTGCTTCAACTAAAGCAACTAAACTCTGGATTGATTTAAAATGCTGTTTGGTTTCATCCGACTCCGCATTTAAATGAATGTTGTAACGCTTTTTCAAAGCCAGTCCCAACTCCAGTGCATCAATCGAGTCTAATCCTAAACCTTCTCCAAATAATGGAGCTTCTGTATCAATATCTGCAATAGTAATATCTTCTAGTGCCAAAACATCAATAATCATTTGCTTTAGTTCATCAGCAAGATTGCTCATTTCACGATAACTCTTCATCAAAAATTTTATAAAAACTACGACTTAACTGACGAACTTGTTTAGGTCCTACTGTTAAATCATCTAACAAATCTGAAACTTGTACAGCATCGAGTACTTTCACTTCGATATGAAATGGTCGAGATGGTACGTGGTACCATTTTTCATTCTTGGTTAATGTCGATGGTGTACAGGTAATAACTACTGGGCGAATTGGTACATTTGCACGAATGGCAATGTTGGCTGCACCGCGCTGAAATTCGTTTAGGGTCATCCCTTTTTCAGTACGCGTTCCTTCCGGAAAAATTAAAAGAGAAGCCGCATTATTTTCTTTCAGACGCATCACACAGTCTTCAACAAATTGCTGAGAACCCGCGTTTAAAATATAACCCGCACTTTGTACAGGTCCTTTGGTAAATGGGTTCGACCAAAGAGACTGCTTCACCACACAATTAGCCTGCTGCATCATACCAATTAGTACTACAACATCAATCAAACTCGGATGATTGGCGATTACAAGCTCTTGGCGACTATTCTGTAGCTTTTCCAGACCTTCGACCGAGTAAGTCATGATGCCCAGTTTGACCATCATTTCGGTAAAGCCTTTAAAGCTATACTTAATCACATTCTGCGCACGCTGCTGACGCTTTTCAGAATCAGAGGTTGTGGCATTCAGCACAGGTGCAATGACTGTGGCAATTACCATACCGCCCAGACCGAAACTGGCAAAGCTAAAACCAGTTGCAGCTACACGCCAGCAATAATTACTTTTTTGCTTCAGATTTTTAAGATTTAGCATTTGTTCCACCCAAATGCAGATATTAACTGGTCAGTATCCTGCCAAAAATGAGCAAAACTAGGACCATCTGCTTCATCTGTATGCGTCCACGCAGTAATTTGTAAATTAGGTTGCTCTAGGGTAACGACCGCAGCCATCCCATAAGCAGGGAAATCGACTGCCTCAGCATAAATTTGGGGTAAAGGCTCATCATAGGCAACGACTAATACCCGCTCGATATCTTTCATTGACTTTAAAAGAGCATAGGCCTCAATCAAACTTTCAGTCCATGAGCAGCTTAAGCTGGTAGATGGCGTGTCATCTTGACATAAAATAGAATAAAGCCCAGAAATTGCATTATGAACAGAGGTTGAAAATTGTGTGGGTGACGGGGTTTGCTCACTTAAAACGTCTTGCAAGATATTCAACGTTTTAGTCTCGTCACCATATCGTGATACCCAAACTATATAATCGACTTTACTACCATTTAATGCACCAAGCGCGCTATTCAAAGCAAGTTTAGCTAATGGCGATAACCGTCTACGTTGCATAGCTGGAATACAGTCAAGGGCTGTATATGAGGGCTGAGCATGTGTAAATGTAAGCTGAGCAAGATGTAATGTTACCATGCTAAAAGTGAACCCTAAGCAGCGTTATTCTGTCGAAATATAAATTATTTTATAAAGATGCTGATTATAGCATTCGTTATGAAATTTACAAAAAATTACGTTTATCATTCACACTTTTTCATAAATCTTGGCTCATGCTCATTTATTTGCAATAAAAAACCCAAAGAAAACTTTGGGTTTTTGAACTTTAAAAAGCTTAACGTTTAAACTTTTTCTCAGCTTTTTTGAATTTCTGTACATAACGACGTTTACGTGCCGCAACGCGCTCATCCACTTGTGACTTACGTCCTTCAAATGGGTTTTCCGACGTTTTAAAATCAACACGTACTGGCGTTCCTTCCAGTTTGTAAACTTTGCGGAACACATTCTCAAGGTAACGACGATAATCTGCTGGGGTTTTGTCTACTTTATTACCGTGAATTACGATCGTTGGTGGATTTTGTCCACCCATATGCGCATAACGCATTTTAATACGTTTACCACCTACCATTGGCGGTTGATGTGCATCTGTAGCATCATTCAAAATTTGGGTTAATTTCGCAGGTGAAACTTTTAAATGTGATGAGTCATAAGCACGATGGATGGATGGGTACATTTCCCCTACACCCGTGCCATGCAATGCCGAGATTAAATGCACTTTCGCCCAAGGAATAAAGTCAAAACGGCGATCAACATCCAACTTACACTGTTTACGATCGTATTCAGTCATGTTGTCCCATTTGTTAATGGCGATCACCATGGCACGACCAGCTTCAAGTGCGTAACCAATCAAATGCAAATCTTGTTCGACCACGCCTTCACGAGCGTCCAACACCACCACAATGACATGTGCATCTTTAATGGCTTGTAGTGTTTTTACGATTGAGAATTTCTCAATCATTTCATCAACTTTACCTTTACGACGCACACCCGCTGTATCAATTAAAGTGTACTGACGACCATCACGTTCAAATGGGATATAAATCGAATCACGCGTTGTGCCCGGTTGGTCAAATGCAACCACACGGTCTTCGCCTAGCAAACGATTGACCAAAGTCGATTTACCCACGTTCGGACGACCAATAATCGCTAAACGTAAGCCTGTTGCTTTGTCATGCTCTTCTGGATTTTCATCTTCAGGTACGTCTACCAAGACATCCTCAAGCATTTGCTGTACACCACGTCCATGGCTGGCAGCAACTTGTAAAGGTTCACCCATACCAAGTTTGTAGAACTCAACCAACGCAGCTTCTGCATGGACACCATCAACTTTATTGGCAACCAAGTAAACTTTTTTACCCAAAGTACGCAGTTCACGGGCAATTTGTTCGTCCGAAGCCAATAAGCCAGCACGCGCATCAACCACAAAAATAATGATATCTGCTTCATTGATCGCTGTTTTTGACTGCTCGGCCATGTAGTTATCAATACCGCCTTCATTTTCACCAATACCGCCAGTATCAACAACAATGAAAGACTTATTCTGATAAGTCGCATCACCATATTTACGGTCACGAGTCAGGCCCGCGAAGTCGGCTACAAGTGCATCACGACTCTTGGTAATCTGGTTAAATAACGTTGATTTTCCGACATTCGGACGACCAATGAGCGCAATAACGGGTTTCATACAATAACCTTAATTCAAGACCAGCCATATCTCATGGCATGAGCATTAAAAACAGTACAGGAGATATATTTTAAGGTCAGAGATGACCATAATAAAAGACGGGGCTTTGAACTGATTTAATTCAAACACCCCGATATTTTTAACAGCGTAATTTGTTAAGCGCTTATTTTAGCACAAGCGAACGAAATTAACGATTCTGCCAAATACTTAAATCGCCTTTTCTGGTCGAAACATAGAGTTGGTTCTCGATAACACGTAATGTATTAACTTCACCACTTGTTTTTGAACGACCAATTAATTTACCTGTTGCTGGTTCAACAAGATGCAATACGCCATCTAAATCACCTACAACAAGATCTTGTCCTAGCACAACTGGATTACTTAAATGACGGTTTAACAAACTATCATTTTCCCAGATTTTTTCACCAGACGCTAAATCGTAAGCTGTTAACTTACCATCTGTTGAAGAAACAAATACTTTATTGTCATAAACTTCAGGACGTTTAGTACTGCTCGAATCTTCACTCCAAACTACACGTTGAGAAGCAAGATCGGTTACAGTCACTTGACCTTGGAAACTAGTCGTTACCATAAATTGTCCAGCTACAGTAGGATCACCTTCGATATCAACCAAACGCTGAATATCAGAACGACCTTCGCTTACTGCAACACGACGTTGGAAACGTGGAATACCACTAATGGTATCAATTGCATAAACATATGCATTTGCAGATGCAATTAATACAGTACGAGGATCAAGGCTCACCGGTGATGCCTGACCACGTAAACTAAATTGTACATTTGGTAATTTATAAGCCCAAACTTGTTGGCCTGAAGCAGCATCATGTGCAAATACAGTACCGTCATTCGCAACAGTGATAACGCGTCCAGATTGAACCAAAGACGGGCTTAACAATGCGCCCGATAACTGTGCAGTCCACTTCTGTTCGCCTGTTGCCTGATCTAGTGCAAAGAGTTGCCCTTTACTATTACCAACAACAACAATTCCTTCAGCAGCTTCAACACCAGAGCTCAAGCCTAATTTGCTGACTTTTTTCTCCCAAATGCGTTGTTTACCACGATATGCAGCTACTTCGCCTTTTGGATCAAGCGTGAAAACCACACCGTCACTTGCATCAAGTTGTAAGCGTAATGGATCAGCCTTATCAGTAGAAGAAACATTACGCGAAAACACTGGCGTTAAGGTCTTTTTCGACTCGGTCAATTTCGGTAGCGGATTAGGTTTAACTTCTTTTACTTTATTACTCGAACATCCCACTAGTACAGCCGATGCGATTGCAATTGCCAAAGGCAGTTTGAATTTATGATTCATTAAGACTCTTCCACCTGTGTTTCCAAAATTGGGCGCTCAATCTGTGGATCTTCAACTAAAACGCCAACACTTTCGAGTTTAATTTGTAAAATTTGTCGCTCTTGTTTACGTTCTAGTAACGAATTCCAAGCTGCCTGATACGCTTTTTTAGCAGAATCAACATCTTTCTTAGCAACAAAGATATCACCACGTAACTCTTCTACCGTTGCTTTAAATGCAGGATCGACGTTACCAGACAGGGTTTTTAGTGCTTCATCATATTTGTTTTGTGCCAATTGTGCATCTGCTAAACGCAATTTTACAACCTGAATCAAACCTTCATCTTTTACTTTTGAATTTTCAACTTTCTTTAATGCTTTTTCGGCAGCAGCATAGTCCTGTTTTTCATAGGCTAATTTTGCTAATACAAACTGAGTCTGTATTGCCTGAACAGAGTCGATATCATCTTTTACAATTTTATCTGCCGATGCAGTTACCGAAGTTAAGGCATTAGGATTATCGGCACTTGCATTTGCTTCATCCATTAACTGCTGTACTTTTGCAGTTTCTACCTGACTAGTTGCCAGATTCTTTTTCTGCCAATATGTCCACCCGAAAAAGGCAATCAACGCAATGAGAATTCCGCTAATCATGGCAGAACCATATTTTTTGGCGAACGACTTTAAGCTGTCGAATTGTTCTTCATCACTTACGCTCATGTGATTGTCCTTTTCCAGATGTTTCAGTTTATTTTGTAAATTTTTGGATTAAAAATGGTACGAGATCAGCAATTGCGACTTGTGACTGTTCAGCTGTTGCGAGTTCTTTTACTGCAAGCTGCTGTGCATCCCACTCTCGTTCCCCTAAAATCAAAGCAAAGATTGCTCCAGCCTGATCAGCTTTTTTCATCTGGCTTTTCATGCTGCCTTGCGAACCTGTTTTGATTCGAATACCGCTATTAGCAGCTTCTAACTGGTCACGTAATTGTTCCGCTAAAATCAAAGCGTTCGTTTGATAAGCAGGTTCTGCAACCAAAAAGACTTCACAATCACGAATAACTTCGGCCTGTTCAACTTGCTCAAGCAGAAGTAATAAACGCTCCATACCCATCGCAAAACCAACAGCTGGTACAGATTGATCCGGCTTACCTTTTAACTGGCCAACTAAACCGTCGTAGCGTCCACCAGCACATACTGTACCTTGCGAACCAAGTGCCGTAGTCGTCCATTCAAAAACAGTCTTGTTGTAATAATCCAGACCGCGTACCAACTTCTGGTTAATTACAAACTGGATACCAGCAGCAGTTAAATAGTCTTGTAACTGCTTAAAATGATCCAAACTATCTTCTTTTAAGAAATCATGCAATTTCGGTGCATTTTCCAGAATTTTCTGGGTAGATTCAATTTTAGAATCTAAAATGCGTAATGGATTTGTTGTTAAGCGACGCTGAGAATCTTCATCTAACGCATCTTTATGCTCGTTTAAAAAAGCAACCAATGCATTGCGGTATTCTGTACGCTCATCAGCCTCACCTAAAGTATTCAACTCAAGTTGAACCTTATCAGCAACACCCATACGTTTCCATAAGCGTGCAGTCAACAAAATTAATTCGGCATCAATATCAGGTGTTGCTACGCCAAAAGTTTCCACGCCAAACTGGTGAAACTGACGGTAACGGCCTTTTTGTGGCTTTTCATAACGGAACATAGGTCCCATATACCACACACGCGGTGTAGCACCACGCAACAAATTATGTTCAAGCATCGCGCGAACACAACCAGCCGTACCTTCTGGACGTAAGGTTAACGACTCAGGTGGATTACCTTTGTCAAAAAAGGTATACATTTCTTTTTCAACAATATCGGTTGCATCACCAATGGTACGTTTAAACAAGCCCGTTTGTTCAATAATCGGCAAACGAATTTGTTGATAACCATAAGCATCCATTAAAGATGCTAAATATTGCTCGAGACGTCTCCACGCTACTGTTTGCGTTGGTAAGACGTCATTAAAACCTTTGATTGCGACAATTGAACTCATGATGAACTACGAATAATTTCTTTAGATTTAGCTTCTTCAAGCTCTTGGACACGTTGACGAACCATTGTTTCGATTTCATCAACCAATTGATCGGTATCGATTAAATGGCTTTTCTCACCATTACGATAAACCAATGAACGAGGCGCTGCCCCGACCACTCCGATATCTGCTTCTTTCGCTTCGCCCGGGCCATTTACTTTACAGCCAATCACGGACACGTCCATTGGAGTACGAATATCTTCTAAACGTTTTTCCAAAGATTGCATCACCTGAATAACATTAAACTCTTGGCGTGAACAGCTTGGGCATGCAATGAAGTTAATGCCATTAGAACGCAAACCAAGTGATTTCAAAATATCAAAACCAATCTTGATTTCATCCTCTGGTTCGGCAGCAAGCGAAATACGCATCGTATCGCCAATGCCTTCCATCAACAAACCGCCCAATGCGATCGCCGATTTAACCGTACCCGTACGATAAATACCAGCTTCGGTTACGCCAAGGTGTAATGGATTGTCAATTTGTTGAGAGAGTAAACGATAAGCATCCATTGTTAAAAACACATTAGATGCTTTTACGCTTACTTTAAATTCATGAAAATCAAGACGGTCTAAAATATCGATATGGCGTAGTGCTGATTCAAGCAATGCCTGACCTGTAGGCTCACCATATTTTTTTTGTAAATCTTTTTCTAAAGAACCCGCATTAACACCAATACGTATAGAAATGCCATGATGACGCGCCGCAGCAACGACTTCACGAACTTTCTGGTCGGATCCAATATTACCTGGGTTAATGCGTAAACAGTCTGCACCATAATCTGCAACTGCCAAAGCAATTCTATGGTCAAAATGAATATCGGCAACCAATGGTACTGAAACGCGCTTACGAATTGCGCCAAATGCCTCAGCAGCCTCCATAGACGGGACCGAAACACGCATAATATCAGCACCTGCTTCGACGCAACGCTCAATTTGAGCCACTGTTGCATCAACATCGCAAGTTTCAGTGTTTGTCATACTTTGCACACTAATAGGTGCATCGCCACCGACATACACCGACCCAACACGGATTTTGCGTGTTGGTCGACGTTTAATTGGGTTCTCTATCATTGTATCGCTCAACTCATGGTATTAGCGGGATAAACGGAATTCAGCTTTACCGTTTACCGTATATGGAGACAATGAAATCTGTTCTTGGTTTAAGCTTAATGACACAGCAGTTGCATCATCAAGACGGATCTGGAATGGTGACTCACCATTTAAATTTAAAGTTGATGACTGACGACCAGTCGCCAAAACTTTACCTGTTGCATCCACAATATGAACAGAAGTTGGTCGGTTAAAGTTTAGCACCAATTGATCACCCACTGTTGAGGTGGTATCTCCTTTCATAGGTAAAACTTCAACATTAGATTGATTTACTTTAGGTAAATCAGCATCTTCTTTCTTTGAAGTCCATTTTTGAATACCCATAACAATCAATGACACAACAGCAATAACCAAAATTGCAAGCAGTGCGCGCTTTAACCATTTTTTGTTACGATCACTATTAGAACCAGGGAGTTTACCCATGATTTTAATCGGTGAATTATTTAAGGCATGGTTCGGTAAAAGTCCGGTATCATTTGCATAAATCTCATCGAAGCGCTGAATAATTGCCGTCGCATCTGTATTTAGATATTTCGCATATGAACGGTAATAACCCTTGATAAAAGTCGCTTCTGGTAATGACTTATAATCATCTTGCTCTAAAGCAGTTAGAGTTTTAACTGGCATGTTTAAATCTGAGGAAACTTGCACTAACTCTTTATTTTGAGCAACCCGAATTTGACGTAAATACTCACCAGGACGTTGAATATTTCCTAAAGCAGAAGTCGGTAAGCTTGAGCCAGTTGGCTGCTGTGAATTAGGATTTATTTCCATACGGCCTCAGTACTATACTGTAATTGCAAATAACGTTGATATTCTGGACTTTCCGGGAACAAGGCACGTAATTGGTTTACTAACACTTGCATTCCCATTTTATCCGCATTGGCTCGAGCCACTCTTACACCAATCCAAAGTGCTCTTGCACCCTGATTTTTCTGCCCCACTGTACGAACATATTGCTCATACATTTGTGTAGCAGCCGGAATCTGCTGCTGCAAATAAAAAATTTCCGCTAACTCTAACATTGAAATATAAGAGTCGCGGTTAGCAAGGAGTGATTGTTTGAATGTTTTTTCAGCATTCGCAACATCACCCAATTTTAAATAAATACGCCCCAGATTTTCTAACGCCTGATAGCGTTGGTCATACCCTAATGTTGTGCCAGCAATACGAAATTGCTCGATCGCATCATTATAGCGTTCCATTTGGTATAAATAAGTACCATAATTATTATGTGCTTGAGCATTATCTGGTTCAGATGAAATTGCTCGTTTAAAATAATGTTCTGCTTTTTCTAAGTTCGGCTTACTACCTTCTTGCTGTAGTAAAATACCCATCATCATATTTGCCGTTGCATCACGGCTATCTACACTTAGAGCTTGATCAAGCGCTCGCTTTGCTGAATCCAAGTCACCCGAACGGATATGTTCAGCAGCAAGTTGTGTACGCACCTTTACCGCTTTTTCTGGGTCTTTTTTTTGCACATGCGTTGTTTGGCAACCACTTGCCAAAAGCGCAACTGCAACCCCCATACAAAATACCGTTTTTAACTTTGGATTACTCAAAGCCTGCCCTCAATTTTACCCTTGTGTACGCAAAATCTCTTGACGCTGTGTGACTTTTTTCTGCCACTGTTCAGCACGACGCGTTCTATCAGCCACTTGACCGACTAACTGTCCACATGCAGCATCAATATCATCACCACGTGTTTGACGAATCGTACACACAAATCCAGCATCAGACAAAGTTTTTTGGAACGAGATAATTCGATTTCGGCTTGAGCGACCATATGGTGCATGCGGGAACGGATTAAATGGAATTAAATTAATTTTACTTGGTAAGTTTTTTAATAATTTAATCATTTGCTGTGCATGTTCAGGATAATCATTTACACCCTCTAACATCACATATTCAATGGTCACATGTTTACGTGAACTTTCATTACCATCTTTGGCAATATAACGCTGACATGCAGCAATTAACTGAGCCAATGGATATTTTTTATTAATTGGTACTAATTCGTTACGTAATTCATCGTTTGGTGCATGTAAAGAAATTGCTAAAGCAACATCAATGTCTTTTGCAAGTTGATCAATTTTCGGTACAACACCCGACGTTGATAAAGTCACACGGCGCTTAGACATGCCATAGGCAAAGTCATCAAGCATAATCCGCATTGAGCTTAATACGGCATCATAATTGAGTAATGGCTCACCCATACCCATCATCACGACATTGGTCACTGAACGTTCACGCTCAGCAACAGGCACTTCTTCCATATAAGAATAGTTTGCCATCCAGAGTTGTCCAATGATTTCATCTGGCGTTAAATCGCGTTGGAAACCTTGTTTACCTGTTGAACAAAATGAACAGTCCAATGCACAACCCACTTGTGATGAAATACACAAAGTTTTGCGTAACCCTGTTTTATCTTCTGCAGGAATTAATACGGTTTCAACCAAAGAACCCGCACCATCGCCCACACGAAAAACCCACTTACGTGTACCATCTTTTGAATAGTGACGGTGAACAACTTCAGGAGCCTTGACTTCACAAATCTGTTCAAGCTTCTCACGTAATTTTCCTGAAATATTGGTCATTTCAGCAAAATCAGTAATGAAGTATTGATGTATCCATTTCATGACCTGACCGGCACGAAACTTTTTTTCGCCAATATCTTCAAAGAATTTTTCTAATTCCGGACGAGACATGCCGAGTAAATTCACTTTATTTTCGGCAGCAGGCATGACCAGCGTGGACGAAGATTGCTGCTGTCCATCAAGATTTTCAGATGAAACGACCTCTGCAGAACTCATGTGTATTTACCTAAACCATGTCAAAAAACTGAAGATATTGTTCAAGAATCAAACAATATTCTCTTGAGAGAATAAAAAAACCAGATAAGTAGTATACCACTTATCTGGTTTGAATGCTTTCGATTAACGAGTGCGTGGGCAGATCTCGTTGTCAGCAAAGAAGTAAGCAATTTCACGCTCTGCAGAAGCAACTGAGTCAGAACCGTGAGCAGCGTTTTCATCGATGCTTACAGCAAAGTCAGCACGGATCGTGCCAGGAGCTGCTTCTTTAGGGTTTGTAGCGCCTAAAATTTCACGGTGTGCAAGAACTGCATTTTCGCCTTCAAGAACAGATACTACAACTGGACCAGAAGTCATGAATGCAACTAAGTCACCAAAGAAACCACGTTCTTTATGCTCAGCATAGAAACCTTCAGCATCAGCTTGAGAAAGGTGTTTCATTTTAGTCGCAACAATTTTTAAACCCGCTTTTTCAAAACGAGCAAAAATATCACCGATGTGGTTTTTAGACACTGCATCAGGTTTTACGATAGACAAAGTACGTTCAATAGCCATGAGTGGCTCCTTTATTTTAAGATTTAAACTTTAAAAAATTTGCCGCATTATACCGATGTCATAGGCAATAATCAGCTTTGAATGTGTAAAAGTTGCGATTTTTTCTACTGTTTTTAGCGAACTTCGTCTATCCAGGCCATTTGGATCCCTTCTAGCAATCCTTCTGTCGATTTATTTGGGTCATCACTGAAATCTGGTAATGCACATACCCATGCATGTAAATCGGTAAAACGGATCCATTGCGGATCAACTTCTGGATGTGCTTCCGACAATTCAATCGCAATTTCAATCGTATCTGTCCAACGTAAGCCCATAGCGGCTCCTATCTGTTTAATCTGCTAAATCACGAACTGTGTACTTTAGCAAATCCACAAACCTAATCGATAGCTTAAGCTGATAAAAATTACCGATGTTTATAAAGCGATGTTCAATAGCGGAGCCATAAAAATAATCATACTTGCGACTGCCGCACCAATGAGCGCACCGACAATCACATCACTTGGGTAGTGAAGACCAAGCACCATACGAGACAATGCGACAAGCACCATGAAGGGAAACATCGCCGCAAGCAGCGCGGGCTGGATATAACCTAAAACAATTGTGACCATCACGGCATGAAGTGTATGGCCAGATGGAAAGCTAAAATGATCAAGTGGTCTTTCACCGAGCACAATTACCTGATGCACCTGATAAGGACGCGGTCGCGTTGTTTTATGTTTTAAGAATTTATAGATCGCTGTCCCAACAGAACCACCTAATAACAAGTAGATGATTTGCAGGCCATAGGTAATGCCTTGCATCCCCCACACGATTGCCAGCATGAGATACCAAAATGGACCATCACCCACACGACTGATGATTTTAAAAAAAAGAGCAACACGTTGTGAGTGAGAGAAATTATTAAGATATAAACAGCCTCTCAAATCTAAATCGAGTATTTTTATTTTTGCATTCTTAAGTTTCATGGTCATTCTCCTATTTTAGGATACTTAGGTGAAGTCCTCCAAGGGCTCCTTCACTACCTGATAAAATGCCTGCTCCAATTGCTGAACCGGAAGTTGCCAACCGCTTTGCTGTACTTTATGACAGGCTTGTACGCCCATTTCTCTAAGTTGTTGTACTGAAGGAAGCTGATAAATTTGTTGTATAAAGTGGTTTTTTTGTCCAAGTGGGCTTAACCAGCCATTCACACCATGGGTTAAATATTGATGTGCACATGCATAATCATACGCGATAACGGGCAAACCGCTTGCCATCGCCTCTAAAACTACGTTACCAAACGTTTCAACTTGACTCGCAAATACGAATACATCTGCACTCGCATAGGCAGCTGCCAAATCTTGACCTCTCAGACTTCCAGTAAAGATAACACCCTTCGCTTCAGGCAATGACTTTAAACGAGCAAAATCTGGGCCATCTCCCACAATCACTAATTTAGTTTTATGTGGAGGAACAGTTTGTAAGTTGGCATAACTTTCAATGAGCACTTGCACTTCTTTTTCTGGTGACAAACGCCCCACATAGAGCATAACGCGCGTATTCTCATCGGCGTCCCATTGTTTTCGCAAATTTTCAGAGCGATGCTTTGGTGAAAATCTTGTTGTATCTACGCCGCGCCCAACAACAACCAACGGGCAAGTAATACCAAAACCACGTAACGCTTCTTGTGTATCTTTACTCGGCACACAGGTCACTTGAGTATTGTTGTGAAACCAGCACAGGTATTTTTGAATCGGTTTTACTAAAAAAGCCAAATCGAAGAATCGACTAAAATCTTGAAAGGGTGAATGAAAGCCGCTAGAAACCGGAATAGCTTTTGCTTTTGCGGCCTGCATGGCAGTTAAACCTAAAGGCCCTTCTGTCACAATGTGGACTACATCCGGCACAAACTTTTCAAAAGCTTTCGATACTTTTAAATATTGTGGCCAACCAAACTGCAAAGTTGGATATTTCGGAATAGCCTGCGACATCACCAAACATTCTTGCTCTGGCGTAAAGTCATGACATTTTGCTTTTTGTTCTGGGCGAATCAATAAAATCTTATGCCCCTGTTTTTGTAAACCTTGACATAATTGTAATAATGAAAGTGCCACGCCATTAATTTCAGGTGGCCATGTTTCGGTAACAATCGCAATTTTTAAACGTGGGCGAACCAAATCGTGCAATGAATGCGTATTGGATATCTGCTTTTGTTTAAAAAAGAATTGGAAGCTTTCAGGAAGTTGCTGTTGTTTTAATAGTGCTGTCGCGTATGAGCTTTGCATAGCGCCATCCATCAATGTATTTATTTTCATGCTTAAAGATTAAGCAGTTTTTTTGACACTTTGATGATAAATGCATGACAGTTTACTGACATGAAAAATAAAAAAGCACACTGATGACAGTATGCTTTTCTCTTAAAACTTAATAACGCTTAGCGATTTTGCAATTTTGCATAGTCCATGAGTACATTTGCAGCTTCAGTCACAAAAGTTTCCTCTTCTGGCAATGCAGGACGTTGTGAAGCTTTCATTTTAGCGCGAGATTCAGCTAGAGCATCTAATGAAGCTTGATAGCTTTCCCAGTTTGCAAAAGGCTTTTGACCACTTGCTGCACGGCGTTCATTTTCTGCGTCTAGAGTCTGTTTCTCTAAAGCAAGTAATTCCGCACGGCGCTTATCAATATCAAGTACAACTTGCTTTTGCTCACTTGTAGCCTTAGCAATTGCAGTACGTTTATTCAAATATTTAAACTGCGGATCAGCACTTACACGTTGTTCAGAAAATTGAGATAACTTTGTGACATAAGGTTGAACAGAACCTTCACGTTTAAATGGCGCTGTAGGAATAGTGTCCCACTTCAACGCATTCTTCGATTTACGCTCACCAAACTCTTCGTTGTAGATATCGACGAGTTTAATGTCAGGCACTACACCTTTATTTTGTGTACTACCACCGGTAATACGGTAGAACTTACGCTGAGTTAAAGTCGCTTGACCGTATGCCAGAGTATCAAGTTGTACCTGAGCTGTACCCTTACCAGTTGTTGTACTACCAATAATAATACCGCGCTCATAGTCTTGGATTGCAGCAGAGTAAATTTCACTTGCAGATGCAGATGCCAAGTTCACCATGACAGCAAGGGGGCCAGTGTAAATTTGTTGACCACCATCGTTATCTTCAAAAACGCTTACGTTGCCATTACCATCACGAATTTGGACTACTGGACCAGACTTGATTACCTGACCAAGCATACGTGCAACTTCTTCTAATGAACCACCTGGGTCATTACGCAAATCAATGATAATACCTTCTACTTTCTTCGCTTTTAACGCTTCAAAAGCATTTGCAGTATCTTCAGAAACTGAACGGTATTGTTGGCCCGCGCGACGTGAACGATAGTCAAAATAGAAAGATGGAATTTCAATCACACCCAACAGATGCTTTTTACCATCGCGGTTAACTTCAACTGTACGTGAACGGACACCTGCATCTTCTTCTTGAATCACATCACGCACTAACGTCACATTACGCGCTTGACTCATTGATGCTCCAGCACCAAGAAGTTTTAAAGTTACTTTCGTTCCGCGTTTACCACGAATGAGTCCCACAATTTCAGAACTTGTCCAACCAACCACATCAATCATTTTCTCGCCCCCTTGAGCGACACCAATGATTCGATCTCCTGACTTCACTTGACCAGACTTACTTGCAGGACCGCCTTCTACAATAGTTTCAATCTTGGTGTAATCTTCGTTGCCACGCTCTGGACGAATCGATACCCCAATACCTTCTAATTGCAAAGTCGTTTGGCGATTAAGTTCTATCGCATCAATTGGCGGGTAATAATTACTATGTGGATCATAGGTCGCCAACATTGCATTTAATGTTTTGTCCAAAACATCATCGCTTTTCACACGACTAATTCTTTCAAGCTGACGTGTATAACGTTTAGTTAACGTCTGAGCTGGTGTTAAATCTTCTGGGCCAGTTAAGTCTTGACCATCAGCAAGTGAAGGATTCTCTTTAAGCGCTTTTTGTTTAGCCTGCTCTTCTTCACGGCTAATGGTTAAGTTGATTAACTGTGAAGCCAACATTTTGCGCCAATGATTTTGTTGCTCAGCCGTAGTTTTGAAATACGGTGCTTTTTCACGATCAATTTCAATATAGCTATTTGGCTGTTTTAGATTTTGCTGCTGTTTCAACTCAGTCAACATGAACTCATAAAATTGTTTTAAGCGTTCACGATATTGCTGATGAATTGCAAATGGCCCCGTTAAATTCCCCGATTTTAATGAAGCACCGAAATTTGAACCGTATAGTTTTTTATAGTTTTGAACTTCAGTGTCTAAAAATAATGAGTGATCTGGATCAAGGCTGTCTAAATACATATCTAAAATACGATTTGATGTTGTCGCATCCAGACGCATATTTAAATAATGCTGCCGATCAACTAAAGTTGCCAGTTGGCGGGCTACCAAAGCCTGTTCTTGCGTTGGCTGAATCGATTGAGAAACCACAGCAGTATTCGTTGCTGCTCTCGCTTCGTTCATCGTATGAGAGAAGAATAAACCGCCAGTCGCGATCGCTACTGCACAAGCTATAGTTTGAAGTTTCATAAATTCTTAATACTTCCTTGGGTGTTCCTATCTTACATGCTCTGTTTTCGATATGAACTAAGCAGATTCAAAATCTTAACCAACTAAATTGTTTATACCGTGTAGTTTTATCATATTCTGTACTGACAAAATGTAGCAAAACATTGCAAAATTCGCTTATTGTTTTTTATCAAAATTCAAATGGAACCAATATGATTGGCGCATTGATGCTGGATATCGCCGGCACAGAACTTACTCAAGAAGATATTGAACTATTAC
The DNA here is from genome assembly GCF_900520355.1 of Acinetobacter calcoaceticus. Classification (NCBI taxonomy): domain Bacteria; kingdom Pseudomonadati; phylum Pseudomonadota; class Gammaproteobacteria; order Moraxellales; family Moraxellaceae; genus Acinetobacter; species Acinetobacter calcoaceticus. The sequence goes on from NZ_LS999521.1 coordinate 3,394,641, forward strand.
GCGCTCCGCAAGTCGGTGGCATGATTTTATTTGCACGAAATATTGAATCTCCACAACAAGTCCGTGCTTTAACAGACCACATGCGTCAAATTCGTCCAGATATTTTAATTGCTGTCGACCAAGAAGGTGGTCGAGTTCAGCGCCTAAGATCTGGTTTCACCTTATTACCAGCCATGGGCCGTTTTGGTGAACTCTATATTACCCAACCTCAAAAAGCACTTGAGCTAGCTGAACAGTGTGGTTGGCTCATGGCAACCGAAGTCCTTGCTGTCGGTATCGATTTTAGTTTTGCACCAGTTTTAGACCTCAATGCCATTAGTGACGTGATTGGTGACCGAGGTTTCTCTAAAAACATTGAGGATATCGCACCACTTGCTGGCGCATTGATGCAAGGCATGAAAAAAGCCGGAATGGCAAATACAGGCAAGCACTTCCCAGGTCATGGTTCAGTGAAAGCAGATTCTCATGTCTCAGCTGCAATTGACAGCCGTAGCTATGACGAAATCTATAATCATGACATGCAAAGCTTTATCAAGCTCATGCCTCAGCTTGATGCACTTATGCCTGCACATGTCATTTATGATCAGATTGACCCAAATCCAGCTGGTTTTTCTCCTTTCTGGATTCAAGAAGTTCTACGCAACCGTTTGAAGTTTGATGGTGTACTTTTCTCTGATGACTTAAGTATGCAGGCCGCGTGTGTAGCAGGTGGTGCAGATGCACGTATTCAAGCCGCGCTTTCTGCGGGTTGTGATATGGGGCTTGTGTGTAATGACCGTAATGCGGCATGCACAGCACTAGAAGGTATCGAAAAACTTGCGCTACCAAACCAAGAACGTTTAGAACGTATGCGTGGTCAAATTCCACAAATTCAGATTGGTGAAACCTTATCGCTTGGAAATGAGTGGCAAGCTGTCAGAACAGCCATTGAAGAGTTTAAAAATTCATTCTAAATTATGGATACGTGCAAGCGTCATCTGCAACCTGCGTACTTCTTAAATAAGTATTGTATTTGCAATATATAAGACAGATGGATGCATCTAACAGGTTTTGCAGATGACAATGGTTTTGCCTACTTTTGCCAAAACAAAAGTAGGTCGAACCGAAGGTTACTCCCGAAATGAAACATTTACACAGTAAAACTCCGCCGTGATGTACTAGTCAGCTTAAATGACATAATTTCAATACAAGATCTTATAGTCAGGCAATTAAGATCACAGAAAAACAATAAACCGAGTTCAGGACGAATGACACAACAACTTTCAAAACACCGCCACATCTCTTTTACAGCCCACTATACGGGTTATATCTGGTACCAAATGGGGATCTCTCACGAAGCACTTGCCACAACCAAAGGAAAATCACTGGCATATTTGGTTCACCCGATAGAATCTTGGGCGGAGAAATATGTGGGTGGCAGCATGCGCACGACCCTTAAACAACGCCACACGATGCTTGATCATCATTTAGAGAAGTTAATTCAAGAGAATCCTGATCTACAAGTCCTTGAAATAGCATGTGGCCTGTCCCCTCGCGGATGGTGGTTTAGACAGCATTACCCTTCAATTACCTATCGGGAGCTTGATTTACCCGATATGGCACAAACCAAACAAAATGCACTTCAGCAAATTGAACAAAATGCGCCCGAAATTTTATCAGTTGATTTATTTACAGAAGCTTTTGCACAAGCATTTGAGGTATTTGATCCGAACCGCCCATTAGTTGTAATTAGTGAAGGTTTAATTAACTATTTTGATAAAGATTTATTAAAACAACTCATTCAATCGATCGCTCACTATGGCGCTTCTTTTAAAAAGCTTCACTATTTAACTGACCTTTACCCTGAACCTGTTAAAAATAAACTTGCCAGCATTATCTGGAACAGTAGTAAATTACTTAAATTAATGTCGCGCAGTTCTTTTAGTTTTCACTTTAAAAGCCCTCAGGAAGTTCAAGACTTTTTTGAAGATGCAGGGTTTGGTCAAGTTAGTGTTGAACAGCCGCAAATATTCTTTGGGCAAATTTCATCTGAGGCTCATGAACAGCATTTAGGTGATCTAGTCTGGACCATTCATGCTCAAACAAAATAATAAAGATAAAAAATGGAAGCTCGTATTAAACGGGCTTCCAATTATAAGGATTAAATTAAACGGTTTGTTTTTGACGAGTAATATAACGGCTTAAACGATCAGCTAGCTCAAAACTACCATGTTTGAACAAAGCTCGAATACCTTGATCTGTACTTTCAAAAATTAAGCACTCAATTGCAAAAGTACCCTCTTCATCTTCTAAATGCAGTGCCAAGTCACGTGGATAATCGTTCACAAAATCAAGCTGCGAAACCTCATCCATTTTTAAATACATACCAAAGAATGTGATATCCACAATCGTTACAGGCACCTGTACATCAAACTCTCGGTGAGTAAGTTGAGTTTTTGGCTGCAAAACTCGAACTCGTTCTTCACCACGGCGTTCCATATTTTGCATTTGTTCACGTGTCATGGGAATAATACCATCCAGATTTTGGATAGACTCCCCTTTCAAAAATGTGGTGAACAAACTCATGGTTTCTTTACGGCGCTGCAACTGAGGTACATGGTCAGCATTTGCAATAAGTGCAAATTCCATATCTGGACATTGCAAAGCAAAATTTGCATTTTCATGTGGCAAAGTAAAGCTATCGTATTGCCCTGCAGCAACCAGCGTTTTACAATCTGGAATGGGTACATCCGTTAAACGCAAAAGACGATTACAGTTAATTTCATAACGTTCTCGCTCGGTGCCCGTAAACTCAGCCATTTGCCTAAAAAATAATTTTTTAGCTGTAGGTGACATGCGAGTTTTATCTAATTTGGCATGATTAACCAAATACAAAATCACGGCTTGCCCAAACTCTTCCATACGGTTTTCTTGCATGAGCTTAAGCGACTCTTCCAAAATCATTCGCCAACTTTTTCGGGTCTTTTGCATAACGCCCATTAAAATCATGCGGTCCATTAATTCTGGACGATGATAAGCGAAGCAAGATGCGATTACCGACCCCAAAGACATTCCCATAACAGAAACTTTTTGTAGTCCGACAATATCTAGCCAGCGCCCCAACATTTTAGACAAATCAGGTAGCTCTAAAGTACCCGCAGATACTCCTGTGTCCCGATTGGTAATTTGCTGATTTGCGCCCATCGAAGGTAAATCGATTAAAATGACCGGACCGCTTTCAAATAATTGTTCAACACAATATTTATAAGAATTAAAATTCTGGAAAGCACCGCCCACAATCACAATTGGCGTATTGTGAATCGTTTTTGGATCGGCAATCGCCATATATTCAATTTTCCAGCCGTCAATCCATGTTGTCCGAGCAGGTTGTTTAAAACTATCTCTATGGTAGATATCGAAAAAGCCAAAACCGGCATAAGCTTGGTTGATCTCCGAATCCATTTGAATAATGGAATTCATATCCTTGCTTCCTCCTTGCTGTAATTTTTTTATGCTGCAAGAGTTCCTTCTTGAACACGTAATCTTTTATGCACAAAACTTTAAAATTTGTATTAGTTTGTATTGCACAATAACATTCTAAACAATTGTGTGAAATATACGCAATCGCTCAAATGACCGCTCATCTTGTTTAAGTCGCTAATAGTTTGCAAAATATTTAAATGTTTTTTTATGGCGGTCACATTTTTCAAAAAAAGCCATTCATTGTTCCGCATTTGACTGCTACTATCTTAGTCATTGGTAAATGATTAAAAAATGCTATGCAAGACTCAATTGAACAATATATGCAACAGGTGGGACAACAAGCACGTCAAGCTTCTCGTGTCTTAACAAGTGCTTCTACCTCACTAAAAAATCATGCTCTCTCTGCTATTTATACTGCTTTAGAAAATAATCAGGCAGAAATTTTGGCAGCGAATCAAATCGACATGGATAAAGGTCGTAGCAATCAGCTCGACAGCGCATTGCTTGATCGTCTTGAACTTACACCCGCACGTTTTAAAGGAATGTTGCAAGGTTTAAAAGATGTGATCGCACTTGTCGATCCTATTGGGGAAATTACTGATCTTGCATATCGCCCCACAGGCATTCAAATTGGTAAAATGCGAGTGCCTTTAGGTGTGGTTGGAATGATTTACGAATCACGTCCAAACGTAACCCTTGAAGCTGCATCTTTAGCGATTAAATCTGGTAATGCTATTATTTTGCGTGGTGGTTCAGAAGCACTAGAGTCAAATAAAGCAATTGCTGAAGCAATTAAGCATGGCTTAACAGTTGCTGGCTTACCTGAACATTCAGTGCAAGTTATTAGCACTTCTGACCGTGCGGCTGTTGGTCACCTCATTACCATGACTGAATATGTGGATGTGATTGTTCCACGCGGCGGCAAAAGTTTAATTGAGCGTGTAACCAATGAAGCGCGCATTCCAGTCATTAAGCATCTTGATGGCAACTGCCATGTATTTGTTGAGGCACAAGCAGACTTGCAAAAAGCTTTACCAATTACCTTAAATGCCAAAACTCACCGTTATGGCGTTTGTAATGCGATGGAAACGCTGCTCGTTGATGAAAGAATTGCAGACGTTTTCTTACCACGCATTGCTGAACTTTATGCAGAAAAACAAGTTGAGCTCCGTGGCTGTCCAGAAACACGCCGTATTTTAGGTGCATCTGTAAAACCTGCGACAGAAGAAGATTGGTATACCGAATATTTAGGGCCAATTCTTGCAGTTAAAGTTGTTAGCGGTATTGATGAAGCAATTGACCATATCAACAAATATGGTTCACATCACACTGATGCAATTGTGACTGAAAACTATACTTTGGCCCGTCAGTTCTTAGCTCGTGTAGATTCGAGTTCAGTGGTTGTCAATGCATCAACTCGTTTTGCTGATGGTTTTGAATATGGCTTAGGTGCAGAAATTGGTATCTCTACCGATAAAATCCATGCGCGTGGCCCAGTAGGTTTAGAAGGCCTAACTTCTCAGAAATGGATTGTGTTAGGTGACGGCCAGATTCGCCAATAATTGAGCTAAACCAAAAAAAAACGCCTGATATTGATCAGGCGTTTTTGTTTCCATCATTCAGTATTTTTAGGATTATTATTCCTGACACACATCACTAATCACACCAAGTTTCTGCATTACCTGCGTAACAATTTGCTCAGGGGTCAATATGATATCAATCGTAATCGCTTCATTTACATCTGGCTCTTCTAATGTATCAAGCTGAGTCTGCAATAACGATGGATCAAAGAAATGACCTGCCCGCTCAGCAAGACGTTGCTGTAGCAATTCATATGACCCTTTTAAATATACAAACTGCACATTCTGGTCATATCCACGTAAAATATCTCGGTAAGCGCGCTTCAGTGAAGAGCAGGTAAACACTGCCGTCTCACCTGCCTGCTGTTTCTCTTCGATAGCCTTACGAATCGCGTGTAACCAAGGTAAACGGTCTTCATCAGTCAAAGGAATACCTTGACTCATCTTACTTTTATTTGCAGCTGAATGCAGTGTATCTCCATCGAGAAACTCGCAAGCCAGATGCTCCGATAGCAACTCACCAATCAGCGTTTTGCCTGTTCCACAGACACCCATTGCAATCACAATCATGGATCACTTACCTCTAATTATAAAATAGTGCTAAGCAGTAGCGTGAAAGATAATCCCAACACCGAAATGATCGTTTCCAATACCGACCAAGTTTTGAGTGTCTGCCCCACTGTCATACCGAAATATTCTTTGATTAACCAGAAACCCGCATCATTTACATGTGAGAAAACTAATGAACCTGAGCCTGTGGCAAGTACCAAAAGTTCAGGTCTAACTGCGACGCCTGCCGTGGCTGCAATTGGAGCAACAATACTACAAGCAGTAGCCATAGCAACCGTTGCCGAACCTGTTGCCAAACGAATCAATGCTGCAACTAACCAGCCCAACAATAACGGTGATAAATTTGCCTTCAAGGCTGTAGAAACGATCTCATTAGAAATACCACTGTCACGTAAAATACCGCCAAAACCACCACCAGCACCGACAATCAACATTATTCCGGCAATAGAAGCCAAACATCCGCCACAGAACTTTTCAATCTGTTCACGGTTAAAGCCCTGCATGGTACCAAAGGTAATAAAGCTGACCAGTACGGCAATAAGCAATGCGATATCAGAAGTGCCAATGAAACGTAGTAAATCGTTTGCGAAAGTTTGTGGTGCAAAGAAAAGATCAGCCCAGCTTCCGATTAACATTAATACGACAGGCAACATAATCGTAAATAAGGTAATTCCAAAGCTTGGTAGCTCACGAGTTTCTTTCTTATCTACCTCAACAAATTGCTTAAACAAGGGATTGTTCTCAGGCAATTTGACATATTTATTGATCCATAGCGCATACAACGGCCCTGCCACAATGGCAGTTGGGACGCCCACCAACAAACTGTAGGCAATCGTTTTACCAATATCAGCGTGATATGCCTGTACTGCCAACAATGCTGCCGGATGTGGTGGAATTAAGCCATGCACAACGGACAAACCTGCGACCATCGGCAAACCAACAATCAGTAATGATTTACCTGTTCTTTTTGCAATATTGAATGCAATTGGAATGAGTAGAACGAAACCTACTTCGAAAAATACGGGAAGACCAACAATAAGGGCAATAAACATCATGGCCCAGTGAATATTTTTCTCACCAAACCATTTAATCAAAGTAATTGCTATTCGCTCGGCACCACCTGACTCGGCCATCATTTTACCGAGCATGGTTCCCAGTGCAATCACAATCGCAAGGTGACCCAAGGTTTTGCCAGTACCAGCTTCATATGACTTAACAATGTCGCCCATTGGCATGCCAACGGCTAAAGCTAAACCGAGTGAAACAATAATAAGAACCAGAAATGGATAAATTCTGAACTTCGCGATCATGACAACCAATGCAATAATCGCGATTACAGTGTAGATAAGCAACATGCCACCCTGAACCGTCTCCATGTGACACTTCTCCTTGGAATAATGCTATTTAGGCAGACTGCCCAAACAAAGGTCTTCAACCACAGTAATTCCTACTGTTAAGACACTAATTTCTTATATTTAGGTGTGACCAGCACTTACTGGTCACATCGACGCAATCTCTAAAGCACAACAAATGCACTTCATTTTTTATAAATATTAACTACATTTAAAGTGCTCTCAACTGACTAGCCACTTGAGCTAAACGAGTAATTTCAGCCCAGTCTTGTGTAGCTACAACAGATTTAGGTGTTAACCATGACCCACCCACACAAACTACGTTTGGTTGTTTTAAGAAATCTGGCGCTGACTCCGCCGTAATTCCACCTGTAGGGCAAAAACGTAAGTTTGGAAATGGACCATAAAAGGCTTTTAGCATCTCAACTCCACCCGCTTGCTGAGCTGGAAAAAACTTTACAATCTCATAGCCTAATTCAATTGCCTGAATCAGATCACTTGGTGTCATCACACCCGGTAATAAAGGCAAGCCAGCATCTTGTGCAGCCAAATGCAGATCCTTAGTCAAACCCGGCGACACACCAAATTGAGCACCTGCTTTTTTAGCTTGAGCACAATGTTCTGGTTTGGTAATTGTTCCTACACCAACCACAATGTCATCAGCCAACTGGCTCGCACGCTCAATAGCAGCAAGACCTGCCGCAGTACGTAACGTAATTTCTAATACTTTCACACCACCTGCATGTAAAGCACGTGATACATGTTCACCTTGCTCGGCAGAATCAAATGCCAATACGGGAACAACTGGACCTAATTTGACGATATCTTCAATTTTAATCATTATTTTTTCAGTTCCTTTGATTCAAATCTGCTCTGGTGAAGTTTCACCAACTAATGCACCAAACACAGATGCTCCATGTTCAGCTGGCGCAGCAGCAGCACGGAAAACACCAAATAATTCACGGCCAAAGCCAACTTCGTTTTCTGCCTGATGTTCTGGCTGTGCAACAGGGCGTGACTGCCAAACAGCTTCATCTAGCTCGACATCAAGCACGCCAGCTTCAGCATCAATAACCAACATATCTCCTGTTTGAACTTTGCCAATCGGACCGCTCAATAATGCTTCTGGAGATAGATGAATCACCGCAGGAACTTTGCCTGAAGCACCAGACATACGGCCATCGGTCACTAAAGCAACATGAAAACCTTGGTCTTGTAAAACACCTAACACAGGAGTTAAACGATGTAGTTCTGGCATACCATTAGCGCGTGCGCCTTGGAAACGAACGACTGCAATAAAGTCTCGATGCAACTCACCACGATCAAACGCTGCTTGCACCGCTTCTTGAGAATCAAACACAATTGCTGGCGCTTTAACTTTACGATGTTCTGGCGCAACAGCAGAAATCTTGATTACACCACGGCCTAAACGTCCTTGCATTAAACGCAAGCCACCATCTGGTTGAAACGGCGCATCAATGCTACGCAATACTTTGTCATCAAGGCTTTGAACCACGCCATCGACCCAAGTAAGCTTGCCATCAATCAGTTTTGGTTCTTTGGTGTAATGTTGCAAACCTTTACCAGCCACTGTAGTTACATCGTTATGCAACAAGCCAGCTTCAAGCAAATTACGAATTAAGAAAGCAACCCCACCCGCAGCCTGAAAATGGTTTACATCGGCTTTACCATTTGGATAGATTTTTGCGAGCAATGGAACAACAGCCGACAATTCATCAAAGTCGTCCCAGTCAATTAATATTCCAGCAGCACGAGCAATCGCAATAAGATGCAAAGTATGGTTCGTTGAACCACCTGTTGCGAGCAATGCCACAATGCCGTTTATAATTGCTTTTTCATCAACAACATGACCAATTGGCGTGTAGTTTCCGCGCTCAACTGTTAAATCAAGTACACGAATCGCAGCTTCTGCGGTGAGTGCATCGCGTAATGGTGTGTGAGGATGAACAAATGCAGCACTTGGAAGGTGTAAACCCATCACTTCCATCAGCATCTGGTTACTGTTAGCCGTACCATAAAATGTACATGTACCTTGTCCATGATAGGCAGCTGACTCAGCCTCTAGCAGAGCATCTCGACCAACTTGACCAGTTGCAAATTGCTGACGAATTTTAGCTTTATCATCATTAGACAAACCACTAGTCATTGGGCCAGCCGGCACAAAAATAGTAGGTAAATAGCCGAACTGCAAAGCACCAATCAATAATCCCGGCACGATCTTATCGCAAACACCCAAACATAAAGCTGCGTCGAACATGTTATGAGATAATGCAATAGCCGTGCTCATTGCAATCGTTTCACGAGAGAACAATGATAGTTCCATGCCAGCATTACCTTGAGTAATACCATCACACATTGCAGGTACACCACCAGCAAACTGTGCTACCCCTCCATTTTCGCGAGCAGCTGTTTTAATTAGATCTGGAAATGTTTTATAGGGTGCATGAGCCGAAAGCATCTCGTTATATGAAGATACAATCCCAATATTTGGCTCACGACCTACTTTAATAATTAATTTTTCATTATCTTCCATGCTGGCAAAACCATGAGCCAGATTGGCACATGAAAGTGCGCCACGAGCAGGAAATTTGCCTTGTGCATGTTCAATACGTTGTAAATATGCAGAACGAGTTTTTTGACTACGTGCGATGACACGCTCGGTAACTTTTGCCAGTATAGAATTCGGCAAGTCCATGCAGGACGCTCCTGTACAACCGGATAAGCCGGGAAATAAAAATAAACCAAATGATATATTTTTATGATCATTTGAAAAAGGATGAACAATATTATTCAGGCAAAAAGCGACATGCAACCCCAGCCAATGCTGCTGTAATGACCTCAGCACAAAGCTTAACGGTAGAGCAAGCTTAGGTTTGAGACAGAAAGCCCATTTAAAATTTGGATATATTTATGCTGAAACCAAACTTCGGTAAATACGGGAAAATTATTGTAATATCAATACAATAAAATATATTTAACAATATATAAATGATGAGCTTTTCACTCTAGTTTTTAGTTTTAATAAGTCCACTTTTTATTCTTTTTAATTTCCATTAATACCCCTAAATCTGAATTTCAATTACGTATATTATTTGTAATATATTCTTAAAATTTAATTTAAGGAGTTTGCTCGTCCTTTTATTAAAGGATCGACCTCTGGCTCTTAAAATACATATTTGGTTCAGGTTTTATTTTTCATAAAAATATACAAAAAACTGATCAATTCCTGCATAAAAAATAAGCCACACAGAGATTAACATCTATACTGACTAAATATTAGTTATAAACAGCTTAAAAATCATAGTGCTTAAGTCTAATGGGCTAAAGTCTATCTTGGACAGAAAAACAACACATGTTAAAACATGACAACCCGTTCAAAATGTATTTAAAAATAATACATGTCGAACAGGAAGTTAGGAAAACTATTTTAAATCAGGACGTGAGTATTTCAACGTGGCTACATCAGTATTAGTTATCAATTGCGGCTCTTCATCTATTAAATACGCGCTGGTTTCAGAACGTCGTGAAGATCGTATTTACGGTTTAGCAGAAAACCTAGGGGCAGCCGATGCTCGGATTAAGGGAGTGACAGTTGGTGGTGAACCACTTGAACTTGCTATCCCTTATGCTGATCATGCCAAAGCTTTAGAAACTTTACTTGCGCGTCTAGCCAACTACAAACCGCAAGCAATCGGACATCGTGTTGTACACGGCGGTAGTTTAACCAAAGCAGAATTACTCACTCCTGAAATTATTGAACGTATTCGCGCTGCGACGCCTTTGGCTCCGCTTCACAACCCAGCACATTTAATTGGTATTGACGCAACCGTACGCCTATTCCCTGAATTACCTCAAGTTGCCGTATTTGACACAGCATTCCATCAAACCATGCCAGCGCATGCATACCGTTATGCAATTCCTAAGTTTTTATATACTGATCACAACGTCCGCCGTTATGGCTTCCATGGCACAAGTCATGCCTATGTGTCTGATAAAGCAAGTGAGCTTGCGGGCAACCTGAAAAAAGGTGGATGGTTAACAGCACATTTAGGAAATGGCAGTTCAACTTGTGCGGTATGGAACGGACAAAGTGTTGATACGTCTATGGGCCTTACTCCACTTGAAGGTGTGGTGATGGGAACTCGTAGTGGTGACGTTGATCCAAGCCTACATAGCTTCCTTGCGAAAAACCTCGGTTGGGATTTAGCAAAAATTGATAAAGTTTTAAATAACGAAAGTGGCTTACTTGGCTTATCACAACTGTCTAATGATATGCGTACGGTCATTGAAGCGGCAGAAAATGGCAATGAAGATGCCAGTCTTGCAATTGAAGTCTTTAGTTATCGCCTTGCAAAATCACTTGCAGCATTAAGCTGTGGTTTACCAACTTTAGACGGCCTCATTTTCACAGGCGGTATTGGCGAAAACTCAGCATATATTCGAGAAAAAACCTTAGCGTATTTACCTCATTTTGGTTTGCAGCTTGATAAAGATCAAAACAACAACTTAAAACGTGGTACTGAAGGCCGAATCGACAATGGAACAGGGCCTCAAATTTGGGTCATTCCTACAGACGAAGAAGGCCGTATTGCCAAAGAAACCCGTCAAGTTGTTGAAGCGGCAGGAACTACAGTATCTGTAGCGAGCCTTGCTTAATCAAATTTTAGCGAAAACCCGATATTCGTTTATTTATAGGTTTATATGAATACAATTTTATTGATTCCTACAGGCGAAGGGGTTGGTTTAACCTCTGCCTGCTTAGGCATGATTTACGCACTTGATTGTAACGGGATTAAAGCAGGCTTTTTAAAACCATTTTCTCAAGAAGACCAAGAACATCTTGACCGAACAACTTCATTATTTGGTCATTTATTTCAAAGTAAAACCGTTCAATCTATTTCGCATGAAAAATTAACTCAGCTTATTGCTGCTGGGGAAGTAGATGAATTACTTGAAGAAGCTGTTAGTCTTCACCGCAGTGTTGCAGCAGACCATGATGTCATTATTGTGGAAGGCTTATTGCCAAATGGACAAGACCACTTCGCCAGTGAACTCAACGCAAGTCTTGCACAAGCACTTGATGCGGAAGTCGTATTGGTCAGTACAGCAGATATTCAAAATCCGAAAAAAGCCGCAGAAAAAGTAGATGCTCATTTACGCCAGTTTGGTGGTGCGGCTTCAAATCGTACTGCGGGTGTGCTTTTCATGCGTACACGTGGATTAACTGAAGAAACAGCACAAATTCCTGTCGCATTTGATCCATCATTACGCCCAACTGAAGACATCGCAAAATTTACGACCGAACTGCAAAAATATAATCGTTATTTTGGCTCTAGCGATTTACCGATTATTGGTTTAGTTCCATTTAGTAACACGCTGAGCGTACCTAGAATATTAGATATTGCGAACGTCATTGATGGGCAATGGGTACATCAAGGTGAAGCTAAAACACGTCGTATTTTGCATTCGAGTTTAATTGCCTCAAGCATTGAATATGAACTGAATAAGTTTATTGCGGGTGAACTGATTATTAGTGCATCTGAACGTACAGATGTATTACTTGCAAGTAGTTTGGCAACCAGCAATGGTATTCCACTCGCAGGTTTGGTTCTTACTGAACGTGAAGCCCCAGCTCCTGAGCTTTTAGAGTTTTGCCAAAGTGCGATCAAGCAAGGCTTGCCAATTTTACATACACGTCTCAATACATTAGAAACTGCTCAGCGTTTATCTGACTTTGGTAATGAAATTCCTGTCGATGATACTGAGCGTGCGGAACAAGTGACTCGTTTTGTTTCAAGTCATATTGATGTCGAATGGCTTAAGCAGCACAGTAACAATGTAGCTACCCCTCGCCTATCTCCATCGGCTTTTCGTCATGAACTAGTGCAAAAATCGATTGCAGCGAAAAAACGAATTGTATTGCCTGAAGGCGATGAGCCACGCACCATTCAAGCAGCAGCAATTTGTCAGGCACGTGGCATTGCTGACTGTATTTTACTGGCAAAACCAGAGGCGGTTCAGGATGTTGCAAAAGCCCGTGGTATTGAATTACCAGCCGGATTAGCAATTGTTGATCCAGATAGCATTCGCGATCAATATGTAGCACCAATGGTCGAGCTGCGTAAAGGTAAACTCAACGAGCTTCAGGCCAAAGAACAACTTCAAGACACCGTAGTACTCGGTACAATGATGTTAGCCTTGAACGAAGTAGATGGCTTAGTTTCCGGTGCAGTACACACCACAGCAAATACGGTCCGCCCAGCTTTCCAGCTCATCAAAACAGCCCCAGAATATTCACTGGTTTCATCCATCTTCTTTATGCTGTTACCAGATGAAGTTTATGTGTACGGCGACTGTGCGATTAATCCAGATCCTACAGCAGAACAACTGGCTGAAATTGCAATTCAGTCTGCTGACTCAGCAAAAGCTTTTGGGATTGATCCACGTATTGCCATGATCAGTTATTCAACTGGAACATCTGGCACAGGTGCAGATGTTGAGAAGGTACAACAAGCCACTCAAATTGCTCAGCAACGTCGCCCTGATTTACTTATTGATGGACCACTTCAATACGATGCAGCTTCAGTTGAAAGCGTTGGTCGCCAAAAAGCACCAGAATCGCGAGTTGCAGGCCGTGCCAATGTATTTATTTTCCCTGATTTAAATACGGGCAACACGACTTATAAAGCAGTACAACGTGCTGCAAATGTTGTAAGCGTTGGACCAATGCTGCAAGGTCTAAACAAACCTGTAAATGATTTGTCTCGCGGAGCTTTGGTAGATGACATCGTGTTTACCATTGCATTAACAGCAATTCAGGCTGAACAGCAAGCTGCTGCTAAATAATTAATATAATTTTATCTGTTTCTACCTCTCGCCATTTGATGTCCGCTCAAATGGCTTTTTTTATTTTAATCGTTTCAAAATAAATAATTTTCCTATCTCTGACGTTTAAATGTCCCCTATATAGTCCTATGCGACTTTCGGTCAAAAGATCAACCAATCTCCCACAAAACGATCTTTTTGTCATATAATTTAGCCCGCTAGCTAACAGCCCGCTCAAGAGATTTTCTGGTATGACAACGATTATCAAACAAGATGACTTGATTACATCGATCAAGGACGCCCTACAGTTTATTTCGTACTATCACCCGCAAGACTTTATCCAAGCGATGAGCCGTGCTTATGATCGCGAAGAAAACCAAGCTGCAAAGGATGCAATTGCACAAATTTTAATTAACTCTCGCATGTGTGCGGAAGGTCATCGTCCAATTTGCCAAGATACTGGTATTGTTAACGTTTTCCTTGAAGTGGGCTTAGATGTTAAATTTGATTTAACAATGAGCTTAGATGATGCAGTAAATGAAGGTGTTCGCCAAGGTTACCTTGAAAATAGTAACGTTCTTCGTGCATCTGTACTTGCAGACCCAGCATTTGGTCGTAAAAATACAAAAGATAATACCCCTGCTGTAATTCACTACAAACTCGTTCCGGGTAACAAAGTAGATATTACTGTTGCTGCTAAAGGTGGCGGTTCAGAAAACAAATCTAAACTTGCGATGCTTAACCCATCTGACTCGATTGTTGATTGGGTACTTAAAACTGTACCAACAATGGGTGCAGGCTGGTGTCCTCCTGGCATGCTCGGTATTGGTATTGGTGGTACTGCTGAAAAAGCCATGATGCTTGCTAAAGAAGCACTCATGGAAGAAATCAACATGGACGAATTACTTCGTCGTGGCCCAGAAAGCAAAATCGAAGAACTTCGTATCGAAATCTTTGAAAAAGTAAACGCACTTGGTATTGGTGCTCAAGGTCTTGGCGGTTTAACAACTGTTCTTGATATTAAAATTAAAGATTACCCATGTCACGCTGCGGGCAAACCAGTAGGTATGATTCCTAACTGTGCTGCTACTCGTCACGCTCACTTCCAGCTTGATGGTTCAGGTGTAGCTCATATTCAGGCACCTAAACTTGAAGACTACCCATCTGTAACTTGGGATTCTTCAAAATCTAAACGTGTAAACCTTGATACCATTACTCAAGCAGAAATGGATTCTTGGAAACCAGGTGACACATTACTCCTTAGCGGAACAATGTACACAGGTCGTGATGCTGCGCACAAACGTATGGTTGAAATGATCGACAACGGTGAAGAATTACCAGTTGATCTTAAAGGTAAGTTTATTTACTACGTTGGTCCAGTTGATCCAGTGGGTGACGAAGTTGTTGGTCCTGCTGGCCCTACAACTGCAACACGTATGGATAAATTCACACGTAAAGTACTTGAGCATACTGGCTTGTTTGGCATGATTGGTAAGGCTGATCGTGGTCCTACAGCAATTGAAGCAATCAAAGACAACAAAGCAACTTACTTAATGGCAGTTGGTGGTGCAGCTTATCTTGTATCTAAAGCTGTTCGCGAAGCTGAAGTTGTTGCGTTTGCAGACTTAGGTATGGAAGCAATCTACAAATTCGTAGTTGAAGATATGCCTGTTTCTGTTGCAGTTGATGTAAACGGTACATCAATTCATGCAATTGCTCCAAAAATCTGGCAAGCAAAAATTGGAAAAATTCCAGTAGTCGACGCTGCGGCAGGCTAATCAAGAAAAGCACCGAATTCGGTGCTTTTTTTTTACCTTCTTTTTTATTTTAAACATTGAAAAGAATTGTAACAATTGCTTCGTTAATCTGTGCTATTAATAAATGCACTCTCTCACCATATATTGAATATAGGTCATTTCATGACTATTCGCCCTATTCTTAAAAATCTTTCAATCAGCCTCTGCTTAAGCTGCATTACTACAAGCTTATTTGCCTCTCCTGCCAAGTTAAGTTCAGTGAAAGAACTCATGCAAATTAGCCAAATTGATTACCTACTTAAAGAATCAATTAATGAATTAACGCCTTATTATGATCAACAGGCAGAACAGATCGTTAGTAATATTACAGGCATCAAAACCCTAGGCCCGAAAGAAAAAGAAGCTGCGAAAAAGCTCAGCTTACTATTGAAAGATTCAAGTAACCAACTCATCAGCAATCCTAAAACTGTGCAAGCTTTACAAGATATTTACTTAAAGACATATTCTGAAGAAGAGATCCAAGCGAATCTTAAATTTTTAAAAACCCCAGAAGGCCAATCGATTACGCGTAAAAACGTACAGATTATGGGGCAAATTTCAGAATATATGATGGAGTTAGGACAACAGACCTTTAATGACCCTAAAGCACGGGATCATATGCAAGAAGAGATGCTTAAAATTATTGCGCCACTCATGAAAGATAAAGAAAAGTCTTAACTTTTCTTTATCTTTTGCAGGTCGTTACCAAGTTAAAGGATTCCATAATTTAAAAGGCTTAATCAGATGCACATCTGATTTTTCATCATATTTGGCAGGTTTTAATTCTTGTGGCTTATGTCTAATCTTGCCTGATGCATCTTCTGCCACGAAATTGTAGCTTGAAGATTTCAATTCGGTAAAGGCAATTTCTCTACGGCCAATATTATCTTGCATTAACATAAATGGCCCAGTGTGTTCACCTCGATCCATTTTATTTTCTTCATCATATTTCAAATAATAAGACGTTCCAGCCTCCACTGTTATATCCATATATTTTGGTTCTTGAAAATGAATCCCCAATAAAGGGCGACTCGCAGAAAGACGATAAGTTCCTGCTGGCAATTCAATCCAGTAATAATGATTATGTAATAGGCTCGGAATCCGCTTACCATTTACAAACAGGTTAATCGCTGCGATTTCCTGACGATTCCATTTCGTATCTGGACGATAAAGATAAACGACAGCAGCTTGTTCATTTTGTGGTTTGACTGGAGCAAAGGTCTGACCCAATTTTTGATTAACCCAACCACCCATCGCAAAACCACCTACGTGATATTGGTCTAATAATCCGGGTTCTTTTTCAACATCGACTTTAGGTAAGGTTGCAGTCAATTCACCCGTATTTTTTTCTAAATGAGATGAACTTTGACAGCCCACAAACAGTCCGGCACAGCACAAAGATACGATTAAATAACGCATGGCATCCCTCAAAGCGTTTTGTTTTTGATTTATTTTTTACACCGCAAAACTATGCGCATTTTGTATTTTTAAGATTAACACCACCCACATAAATTGAAAACAAAAAAAGCACGAATCACCGGAGCGATTCATGCTTTTTAGATGAATGAAATCTATGCAGACTTCGAATCAATCACCTTTAAATCAGCCTTTGCAACACTTTCATGTGTTACAGCTTCTTTAGGCTGACGCTCAGACTGATAAACAGGCTCTGCTTCGCCATTAATTACCGCCTCATTAATAATGACTGTTCCAACATCATTACGGCTTGGTAAATCGTACATGGTTTCAAGCAGTACGTTTTCCATAATAGAACGTAGACCACGCGCGCCCGTATTACGTTCAAGTGCTTTCTTCGCAATCGCACGCAATGCAGAATCTTCAAAAATCAGATCAACATTTTCCATGGTGAAAAGATATTGATATTGACGAGTTAATGCATTTTTTGGCTCAGTCAAAATTTGCATTAATGCTTCTTCGTCCAACTCTTCAAGAGTCGCAATCACCGGTAAACGACCAATGAATTCTGGAATTAAACCAAATTTCACTAAGTCGGTTGGCTCAACCTGACGGAACAATTCAGCAAGTTTTTTGGTTTCATCTTTGTTTTTAACATCAGCTGTAAAACCAATACCGCCTTTCTCTTGACGCTGCTGTACAATTTTTTCCAAACCAGAAAAAGCACCACCACAAATAAACAAGATATTCGAAGTGTCAATTTGGATAAACTCTTGCTGCGGATGCTTACGTCCACCTTGCGGAGGAATAGAAGCCACTGTACCTTCAATCATTTTTAACAATGCTTGTTGTACACCTTCACCAGAAACATCACGTGTAATTGACGGGTTTTCAGATTTACGAGTAATCTTGTCAATTTCGTCAATATAGATAATGCCCTTCTGAGCTTTCTCTACATCGTAGTCTGCTTTTTGCAAAAGCTTTTGTACAATATTTTCAACATCTTCACCTACATAACCAGCTTCGGTTAATGTCGTTGCATCTGCCATTGCAAATGGAACATCTAAAAGGCGAGCCAATGTTTGCGCAAGTAAAGTTTTACCCGAACCTGTAGGTCCAATCAGTAGAATGTTACTTTTAGCAATTTCTACTTCTTTAGACACATGGCCATTATGACCAACTTTCAGGCGTTTATAATGGTTATAAACCGCAACAGATAATGTCTTTTTGGCAAGATCTTGACCAATCACATATTGATCAAGCGCAGCACGTATTTCATGTGGTTTTGGTAATGCCTTACTCGCCCAGTCCCCTGCTTCAACCTGTTGGCTGGTTTGTACAAGGTCTAAGCAGACATCCACACACTCATTACAAATATATGCGTCCTCACCTGCAATCAGTTTCCCGACTTCAGACTGCGTTTTACCGCAAAATGAACAATGTTTTTGTCCTTGAGGATGTTCGGACATATTCACTCCACAAATAGAATCTTAAATATTAGGGCAAGATGCACTGCATAAATAACTAAATGGAGATCTTTTTCAACATCTCAAGTTATTTATATTAAGAAGGTCCTTATGGACGCTTACTTAGCACCTGATCAACCAAACCATATTCTTTAGCAGACTGTGCTGTCATAAAGTTATCACGGTCAGTATCACGAGCAACTGTTTCGTAGTCTTGACCACTGTGCTCTGCCATTAAGCGGTTTAAACGTTCTTTAATAAATAGAATTTCACGCGCATGAATTTCAATATCCGATGCTTGACCACGGAAACCACCCAATGGTTGGTGAATCATTACACGGGCATTTTCTAAACAATAGCGTTTGCCTTTAGCACCAGCATTTAACAAGAATGCACCCATTGAAGCAGCTTGACCCATACAATATGTCACGACATCAGGTTTAATAAACTGCATCGTGTCATAAATAGCCATGCCCGCTGTCACAGAACCACCTGGAGAATTGATATAAAGGTGGATATCTTTATCAGGGTTTTCAGCTTCTAAAAACAACATTTGGGCAACAATTAGATTTGCCATGTTGTCTTCAACTTCACCTGTTAAAAAAATGACGCGCTCACGTAAAAGTCGTGAATAAATATCAAAAGAACGTTCGCCGCGAGAAGATTGTTCAACCACAACAGGAACTAAAGCATTTTCAATTGTTGGAACATACATACGTTATTTATTCCTAAATTTTTTGTGACTTAACCTATGGCAACAATATGCGGGATAATTTCTCAAATTGCAAAAGGTTCGCACTGAAATATTATATTATTTATACCTAAGTACTTAATGTCGCACTCAAATTAACCACATATTGAAAAACGAAAAAGGCGCTTAAAGCGCCTTTTTCTGACTTCTTAAAAGATTAGCCCATACGGCGAGCTTGTTGTTCTTTTAACAAATCATCATAAGATACTGGTTTGTCAGTCACTTTAGCAGCAGCTAAGATGTGGTCAACAACTTGATCTTCTAATACAACTGCTTCGATTTGAGCACGTTGTTGAGCATCATTTTTGAAGTATTCAATCACTTCAGTTGGATCTTCGTAAGAAGAAGCCATGTCGTCAATGTAAGCATCAACGCGTGATTGATCAACTTCAAGTTTAGCATCAGCTAAAACTTTGCTTACTAACACGCCAAGCTTAACAGAACGTTCTGCTTGTTCTTTGAACAATTCGTCAGGAAGCATGCTCTTGTCAAAAGATTGCGCGCCTGCACCACCGAACTGTTGAGTGAACTGTTGAACCATTTGTTGACGTTGACGGTCAATTTCTTGAGCAACCATAGCAGTTGGAACTTCAACTTCATTCGCAGCAACAAGTGCATCAAAAGCAGCTTGTTTAACTTGGTTACGTAAACCATTGCGAACTTCACGTTCCATATTCTTGCGAACGTCAGCTTTTAATTTCTCAACGCCTTCTTCTTCTGTTACACCAAAGATTTTCAAGAATTCAGCATCAATCTCTGGAAGTTTTGATTTTTCAACTTGCTTCACAGTGATTTTGAACTGAGCTGCTTTACCAGCTAAGTTTTCAGCTTGGTAGTCTTCAGGGAAAGTAACATCAATTACTTTCTCTTCACCAGCTTTCATGCCAACGATGCCGTCTTCAAAGCCAGGAATCATACGACCTGAACCTAACACAAGTTTAAAGTCTTCAGCAGAACCGCCTTCAAACTTTTCACCGTCGATAGTGCCTTCAAAGTCAAAAGTCACTTGCATGTCTTTTTTCGCCATACCCTTGGTAACAGCCCAAGTTTGACGTTGTTTTTGCAAGTTTTCGATCATAGCATCAACGTCAGCATCTTTAATTTCAGCTGTTTTACGTTCAACTTCTAAACCGTCGAATGCTTGTACTGCAACTTCTGGATAAACTTCTACAGTCGCTTCAAAAACTAAAGCATCTTCTTTATGTTCAACTTTATCAATGTTAGGCATACCTACCGCATTGATTTTTTCTTGTTGAATTGCTTCAAAAACGCTATCACGAATGATGTCATTTACAACTTCTTGATAAATGCCCGCACCATATTCGCGGCGAACAACGTTTTCAGGTACTTTACCTGGACGGAAGCCGTTGATCTTCACAGTTTTGGCAGTGCGCTTCAAACGAGCTTCAAATTGCTCGTTAATACGGCTCGTCGGTACAGAAACATTTAAACGACGGGCAACGCCCGAAACCGCTTCAGTCGTTACTTGCATGGCTTCCTCGATAAAAATTAGTGAGTAGGAACAGTTTTTTTAAAAGTGCTGTATTATATGACAACTTTCAAGATATACAAAATTAACCGACCACTTCATTTAAGTTAAGGTCATTATTCTCGTAAATTTCACAGTAATTTTATGATTCTTTAAATATTTTTCATAAAGCCTTAAGTAAAACTAATTTTTTAGTTATTCTTCACAAATCTAAAATTACAATCAAAATCTAAAGTTAATCGCTTTTACAAACAATTACTAAAAATCAGTAGATTAACCACATAAAAGCACAATTACCTATTCAGCCATTCACTCTATCTTCATAATTCAATTGGCAAATTCAATTAACATAAACTGTACATATAAATAAGAATTATTATTATTCGCATAACCTTTTAGTTTTAGAGTCCTGAAGTCATGTCTTTGATTAGAACACGTAAAAAAATTGTTTCTTCTGCGATAGCTTCATCACTATCAATGATTGCGACAACAGCCATGGCACAAGAAGCAATTTCACAATTACCCACAATTCATACTCAAGCGACTCAAGAGGAATCTTTAAAGGTAGATCAGTCAGCCAACTCAAAATTTGTGGCTCCTCTCAAAGATACGCCGAAATCGGTCTCTATCCTTTCTCAAAAACTAATTAAAGATACAAACTCTAACACCTTGCTCGAAGCTTTACGTTACGAACCAGGCATTACTCTAGGTGCGGGTGAAGGTGGTACCCCATTTACAGATATGCCTTACATTCGTGGTTATAGCGGACAGTCTTCTATTTATGTGGATGGTGTTCGCAATACAACGTCACAAAGCCGCGATATGTTTGCGATTGAACAAGTTGAGGTTATTAAGGGTTCTTCCTCTGCCCTTGGTGGTGGTGGTAGCATTGGTGGAAGTATTAACCTAATTCCTAAAGTTGCTCACGAAGGTGATGTCTACCAAGGCAGTGTTCAAGGGGGTACTGACAACTATCGTCATATTCAACTTGATGCCAACAAAGACTTTGGTAATGGCATTGCTGGTCGTGTTGTTATCATGGGTCATGAAAATGAAAAAGCTGGTCAGAGTAACGGAGCTGAATATGCTCGTGCCGGTATTGCATCAAGCCTTGCATTTGGCCTAGATACAGCAACTCGTGGAACACTTAGCTACTACTATTTACGTAGTAATGATGAACCAGATGCAGGTATTCCATTTAACAATGCAAATCCAGCGACTCCTCCTGCTGGAGTTACTGTGACTCCTGGTAATGGTAAACCTGTTGATGTAAAAGCGGGAACTTACTATGGCTGGAAAGCTCGTGATTTTGATAAACGTGAAAACCATATCGGTACGTTTAAATTAGAACATGACTTTAGTGAAAATCTTACCTTGTCGAATGTAGCGACTTACAACAAATCTAAATCTGATTATGTTTATACCAATGCTGATGACTCTAAGGGTAATATTTACAGAGGGACTATCGCTCGCCGTGCTTTAAGCCGTATCTTAGATACTGATGCGTATAGTGATCAACTTTCTTTGAGAGGTAAATTTAATACTGGTTCATTAAAGCATTCTTTTAATGTCGGTACAGAATGGAGTCTCCAAGAAACTGACCAAGGTATGTATACATTTACCAATGCTGCTGGACAAACAACTTCGACAATTTTACAAGATAATATTAATAACTGTACTTCAACTGCTGCCGCATCAAATGGTTGGTGTACTGGTTTAAATAATCCAAGAAATGGTGCTTTCACCGACAAACTTGGAACAATTAAAGGCCAATCTACAACGCGTAGCCACACTGTTTCTGTTTATGCTTTAGATAGCATCGAATTTAACCCTCAATGGCTTTTAAATGTAGGTGTCCGCTGGGATAAGTTTGAAACAGAGAAAAAATATAACAAAGATGTATATGCTACTGAAAAAGGGGCATATAACTACTCAAAAGTTGCCACTCCAGAAGGAACAAAATATGAAAGTGATTCAGATTTCTTCACTTATCAAGCGGGCTTAGTATATAAACCAACTGAGAACGGCAGTATCTATGCAAGCTTTGCAACTTCTGCTAACCCAGTAGGCGTTCTTGCTGAAGGCGACAGTAGTGACAATGCACTTGGTACTACCGATATTATTAATGAACTTAAACCAGAAGAGGCTCGTACTTTTGAAGTAGGAACGAAATGGGATCTGTTTAATAATCGTGCAAATTTAACTGCCGCAGTTTTCCGTACTGAAAAGCAAAATACTCGTATTCAAATCGATCCTACTACTTCCGCGAATGCGGGTAAAAGTAAAGTTGATGGATTTGAAATCAGCTTGAATGGGAAAATTACCGACAAATGGGATGTATCTACAGGTTATAGTTATTTAGATAGCGAAATCACAGAAGCTGCATACAATTCGATTGCTCAAGAAGGTAAACCTTTACCATTTGTAGCGAAAAACAGCGCTACCTTATGGTCTACTTATAGAGTGATGCCTCAATTGACTTTAGGCGCTGGTGTTGAATATCGTGATCAAGTGTTTGTAAACACGACTGCACCTAAATATTTGCCAACCTATACCATTTACAATGCGATGGCTAAATATGATGTTAACAAGAATGTAAATTTACAGCTTAATATCAACAATATCTCTGACAAACGTTATTTCACAAGTGCACATGCAGCTCACTACGCGTTTGAAGGTAATGGCCGTAACGCAGTATTAGCGATTAATTTTAAGTACTAAGGTTAAATTCCATAGTTTATTTATGGAGTTAATTAAAGTTCATATAAGATAGCCTCGTCACGAGGCTATTTTTACAAATGAAGTATCTATTAAAAAGGTGTTGGCTGTGATTCATCATATCCCTAATGTGTTAAGCAAAGAACAAGTTGCCGAGTTTCGGAAGCTTATGAAAGAGGCGAATTGGGTGGGTGGAAAAGTAACTGCTGGCACCCTATCAGCTTCAGTTAAAAGAAATCAGCAACTCTCTGAACAAGACCCGCTGACTCATCATTTAAGTGATATTGTCATTAAAGCAATTTGGCAAAACCCTGTTTTTCAGGCCGCTGCCCTTCCTCACAAAATTATTCCCCCACTTTTTAACCGTTATGATGAACACGAAAGCTTCGGTTTTCATGTTGATAACTCGATTCGTCTTATTCGGGGTACTTCAGAACAAATTCGTACTGATTTATCTTGTACTTTGTTTTTAAGTGAACCTGATGAGTACGAAGGTGGTGATCTGGTTATTGAAGACACCTATGGTTATCATGAAGTCAAATTACCAGCAGGTGATGTCGTACTCTATCCATCGACGAGCTTACATGAAGTCAGCAGTATCACCTCAGGTACACGATTCGCCTCTTTTTTCTGGGTACAAAGTTTGGTACGCGATGATAGTAAACGACATCTTTTATTTAACTTAGATGAAAGTATTCGGGAACTGCGTAAAGCACATGGCGATAGCTATTCTGAAGTGATGAAACTCACCAACATTTATCACAATTTAATTCGCATGTGGTCTGAGCTGTAACTATATTTATTTTTACCTTATTGAGGATATATAATTATTTTTATCTCAATATGGTGAAAATATGAAAATTATTTTCTATAAAACATAAAACAGCGCAAAATAAGAAAATTATTTTCTTATTACCAAGATTAAAATTACTATAAGAATTTTGCACAAGGTGTAATCATTGTTTAGATGTGATATATCTAAATGATAAACATACCAGCAAACCACCAAACTTATTATTTCATGGTCTAGAGATGAAAACGAATTACTTGTTTGCCCCGCCTCTTCAAGCAAGACATCATTTGCAACTCCTGATGCTGCGCCCAGCGCGCGTATAAATATTGTCTGCTTTTTAAAGCAGCACTTCGAAATTAGCTTTAATTTTTCTGAATTAGATACCATATATAACTGTAGAGACGTTGCCTTTTAAATTTATCCAGAGCAACCGCGCTACGAGACAAGGAGTTTTCTCATGATGTTGGCTGACCCAAGCAAAAAATACCGCCGTATGTACCAACGAGTGGATTTACCAGATCGCCAATGGCCGAATAACGAAATTACAAAAGCGCCAATCTGGATGAGTACCGATTTACGTGACGGTAACCAAGCAATTTTTGAACCAATGGACATGGAACAAAAATTCAAAATGTTCAAAATGCTTGTGAAAATCGGTTTTAAACATATTGAAATCGGCTTCCCTTCTGCATCTCAAATTGACTTCGATTTCACACGCATGTTGATCGAAGAAAATCATATTCCTGATGACGTATATATTGAAGTTTTGGTTCAAGCGCGTGACCATTTAATTGAACGTACCTTTGAATCTTTGGCAGGCGCTAAACGTGCAATTGTGCATATTTATAACTCTAATTCTCCTACCTTCCGTCAAAAGGTATTGAATGTAGATGCTAATGGCGCAAAACAATTAGCAATTAATGCTGCTCAAAAAGTTAAAGAGTATGCTGCGCAATATCCTCAAACTGACTGGATTTTCCAGTACAGCCCAGAGTGTTTCTCTGCAACAGAATTAGAAGTCGCTAAAGATGTCTGTGATGCCGTCACAGAAATTTGGGAAGCATCTCCAACCAATAAAGTTATTTTAAACTTACCAGCGACTGTAGAAGTTTCTACGCCAAATGTTTATGCAGACCAAATTGAATGGATGCACCGTAATTTAGCACGTCGTGATGGCGTGATCATTTCTGTTCACTGCCACAATGACCGTGGCTGTGGTATTGCAGCATCAGAACTTGCCATTATGGCGGGTGCTGACCGCGTTGAGGGCTGTGTGTTTGGTAATGGTGAACGTACTGGTAATGTTGACGTTGCTGCAATTGCTTTGAACATGTACACCCAAGGTGTAGCACCTGAGTTAGATTTCTCTAACATTAATGAAGTGATTGCAACGGTTGAAGAATGTACTGGTTTACCTGTACACCCTCGCCATCCATATGCAGGTGACTTAGTATTTACCGCATTCTCGGGTTCACATCAGGATGCGATCAAAAAAGGTTTCGAATTCCAGAAAAACGAAGAAATTTGGGATATGCCTTACTTACCAATCGACCCGAAAGATTTGGGTCGTGACTACGATGCAGTTATTCGCGTAAATAGTCAGTCTGGTAAAGGCGGTATCGCTTATTTATTGGAAGCAAATTACAACGTGGTGTTGCCTCGCCGTTTACAAATCGAATTCAGTCAGGTTGTTCAACAATATGCTGATGACAACGGTACAGAAATTAATGCCAAAGAAATTTGGACTTTATTTAAAGACACCTATGTCGATGTGAAAAACCATCATTACACAGTCAAAAACTACAGATTATCTGACATTAACGGTACTCAAATCATCGAACTTGATGTTGAAGTCGAAGGTGAAATACAACAACTTCGTGGTGAAGGTAACGGCCCGATCTCTGCATTCTTGAATGCGCTTCAATTACCAATTGACGTGTTGAACTATGAAGAACGTAGTATTAGTTCAGGGGCAAATGCAAAAGCATTAACCTTGATTGAGCTTCAAGTGAAAGGTACGGGTAAAGGCTCATTTGGTGCGGGTGTTCATGACAATACAGTCACCTCATCAATTGAAGCAATTATTGCATGTACCAACCGTTTGATTGATCAAGGGGTTTTAAGCACAGACCAGGTTGTTGCCGCTGCTGTTTAATTAAAAAAACTCTTTTGAAAGGATACCTAGCTTGGTATCCTTTCTTTTTATTCCTGAAAGATTTAAAAGGCGAAATGTTCCCGTGTCTTTTCCAGCTGATTCAGTGGGGTTAGTCACTCCGCAAAAGTTCCAATTTGAAGAACCATTACATCTTGAGTGTGACCGTGTTTTGCCACGTTTTGAATTAATGGTCGAAACTTACGGCACTTTAAATGCAGATAAATCAAATGCCATTTTAATCTGTCATGCTCTTTCCGGACATCATCATGCAGCGGGTTATCACCATGAAGATGATAAAAAAGCTGGATGGTGGGATAGCTGTATTGGCCCGGGTAAGGCAATCGATACCAATAAGTTTTTTGTAGTTTCAATCAATAACATTGGTGGATGTAACGGCTCAACTGGTCCAACGTCGCCAAATCCTGAAAATGATAATCGCCCTTACGGACCAGATTTCCCATTAGTTACAGTACGTGACTGGGTAAAAACTCAGGCCATGCTTTCTGACCGTTTGGGTGTAAATATTTGGTACGCTGTTGTTGGTGGTTCTTTAGGGGGCATGCAGGCACTTCAATGGTCGGTAGATTACCCTGACCGCTTAAAAAAATGCGTCATTATTGCTAGCGCGCCAAAGCTTTCAGCACAGAATATTGCCTTTAACGAAGTTGCACGCCAATCTATTTTATCTGATCCTGAATTTCATCATGGACGTTATCTAGAAAATGATAGCTATCCACGTCGTGGTCTGATTTTGGCCCGCATGGTAGGCCATATTACCTATCTTTCTGAAGAAGCCATGAAGCAAAAATTTGGTCGCGATTTAAAGTCCGGCAAATTTATGTATGGCTTTGATGTCGAATTTCAGGTTGAAAGTTATCTGCGTTATCAAGGTGAACAATTTAGCCGTAACTTTGATGCCAATACTTATCTCATCATGACCAAAGCTTTAGATTATTTTGACCCATCACGTGAGTATGGTCATTCGTTAACTGAAGCAATGGGTAAAACTAAATGCCAATTCCTGATTGTCTCGTTCACAACAGACTGGCGTTTTGCACCAAGTCGCTCTCAAGAGATTGTTGATGCGCTTATTACCAATCATAAACCTGTAAGTTATCTCGATATTGATGCTGAACAGGGCCATGACTCGTTCTTATTCCCGATTCCACTGTATGTCAAAACCATGCGCGCTTTCTTAGGCGGTGAAGAACACTTAAAATCGACATCACTGGAGGCAAGCTAATGCGTATTGATCAACAACTAGCAGAAAAGTGGATTAAACCGGGCTCAAGCGTACTCGATTTGGGATGTGGTGACGGTGAATTACTTGCTCATATGAGCCAAAAACATCAAATTCGTGCTTATGGTTTAGAAATTGATCAAGAAAAGATTGCAATTGCCGTCAGTCGCGGGTTAAATATTATTCAACAAGATTTGAATCTCGGTTTAAGCCGCTTTGCTGACCAGTCTTTTGACTATGTGGTCATGGCACAAGCTTTGCAAGCCGTAGATGCACCGGATGTTTTATTAAGAGACATGGTGCGTGTGGGTAAACAGGCAATTATTACTTTTCCGAACTTTGCACATTGGAAGACTCGCTCTTTTCTTGCATTAAAAGGTATGATGCCTGTATCGGATGCTCTACCATATATGTGGTATAACACCCCCAATATTCATTTATGTACATTTAAAGATTTCGAAGCACTGTGTGTGGAAAATCAGATACAAATTATTAATCGACTCGCCGTCAATGGAAACCAGCAGGGAAGCCTGTTAAGCAAACATATTCCTAATTTGTTTGGTGAAGTCGCTATTTATCGAGTGAGTGCACTATGAAAAAGACATTATTTAGCACACTATTTGCAGGACTGCTAAGTATGCAGGCTCATGCAGATTATATCGCCCAGCCACAATCGGTTGCGAGTCAGGCTGCACGTTTTTCAACAATGGGGGTTAATGACCTTCAGAAAGCTGCAAAAGCAGGCCAAGCAGGCGCACAATTTTATCTTGGTACACACTACCAATATGGTAAAGATGTAGCAAAAGATGAAAAACAGGCTTTTGCATGGTTTAAAGCAGCAGCTGATCAAGGTTTATCGCCAGCACAATTAAACGTAGGCCGTATGTACGCCGACGGTATTGGTATTAAGAAAGATGAGTCAATGGCTCGTAAATACTTTGAAAAAGCAGCAAGCAATGGTGATAACCGTGCAAGCTATAACCTTGCGATGATGGAAGAGCAAAAGAAAAACTACGTAGGTGCTTACCAGTGGTATGAGCTTTCAACTCGTGACGGCATGCTCGACAATAAAGTAATTAGCTTATCTGAAGGTAAGAAAACTGCTCTTGCGGCGAACTTGACTCAAGAACAAATTCGTACAGCACGTGACCGTGCAGATAAATGGATTCAAGCACAATAATAACGGTTCATCCGTAAAAAACCTTACTCGACTAAAACCACCTTGTATGCTCTACAAGATGGTTTTAGTTTAGATCATCCCATTTATATTCTATCTATTTCCCTCTATATCCCCTCTTAAAAAACACGTAACATAACTCACGTTCGATATTCGCTATAAAGTTTGGTTTTATTATGTCTACCCCACATTGGTTTGATCAGGGCAGTTTAGTTCTTGCCAGCAATAACAAAGGTAAAGTCGCAGAGTTTGAAAAACTTTTTGAACAGCTTAAGTTACCTGTAGAAATTATTCCTCAAGGTCGCCTTAATATTCCTGATGCAATTGAAGATGGTTTAAGCTTTATTGAAAATGCCATTATTAAAGCTCGTCATGCCTCTAAAATTTCAGGCAAACCAGCTATGGCTGATGACTCAGGCATTTGCATTCCTGTCTTAGGCGGTGCGCCTGGTATTTACTCAGCACGCTATGCTGGAGAACACGGTGATGATGCAGCAAATAATGCAAAATTATTAAATGATCTTTTACCGTATCGTAAAAATGGTGAAGTGATTGAAGGTATGTTTGTGTGTGTTTTAGCCTTGGTTACACATGCTGAAGATCCTTTACCACAAATTTTCCAAGGCATTTGGCACGGCGAAATTTTAGAAGCTGCACGTGGTGAAAATGGCTTTGGTTATGACCCACTTTTCTGGTTGCCTGAGCTACAAGTTTCTAGCGCTGAACTGTCTAAAGAAGACAAAAATAAGATTAGCCATCGTGGACAAGCGATGCAGTTATTTAGAGAAAGTTTGCAGAAGTAAATTTTTCATACTGCAACAATATACAACGTTACAACCTATTCAACTTTGTATAGGCAAACCTTACTTTTCAAAGATGAAAAGTAAGCAAAAATCTTTTGTTAGACTGATGGTACTTCCTTGTACCACAGTCTAACGGGCGGCAACCATGCCACCTTCGCACAAGCAAGTGTAGGGTTAGAATTAAATAATTAATTAGACGAACATGTGTAAAAACACTGCATAAATCGCAATACACACACAACTCACAATCGTCCCTGAAGCAATATAAGCCGCAGATCTTCCTGTTCCTTGGTAATGGGTTTCTAGCGCTACAATATTGGCCGCTGGTGGCAAACAGAACATTAAAAACATCACACCAATTTGCTGGCTCATATTTGGAATAGGTAAAAACCTATAAGTAAGCCCGCAAAGAATAATCCCACATACCACCTTAAAAGCTTGAGCTTTCGTACTGTAGATTAAGTCTTTTACATAAACTCGAGTACGGCGCAGCCACATTCCCAATACACACATCCCAGCAAAAGTCATTGCGAACTTGGCAACTTCATAGACCCAGTGTATGGCAGGATGTTCAATATGTTGAGCACCTAAAAGCCTGAGCACAAGCGCAACGAATATTGAAATACATGGTGGAGATGACAGAACTTTTTTTAATATATTTAATTTACTTTGCGGTGCAGTTGTTACGGCAGTCACAGCCCAGGCATTACCAAACAATGACATCCCAATATATAACGCGACAATAGGTGCAGTCGCTTCAGGACCAAATAAAGCCATGGCAAAAGGAAAACCTAGCCAGCCCATGTTGGTATAGCTCACACAAAGCGCTAATAATCTGTCTTTAAATAAAGCTAAATAAGCAAAGAAAATAAGAAATGCTGAACCGAAGCTGAACAGCATTAAACTCAAACTACCCGCTTGATAAAATACCATGTTGTAAATAATAACAACTGGAATGAGTAGACGTGCAAGCCAAGCTGAAAGGATGGGTTTTATCGTTTCTGAAATAGACGTTTGGGCAAGTAGAAGACCTGTAATAAATGCCAGTATTGGGAGTAATAACGCCACGTTTTCTCCTTTCCCCCATCAAAACCAGCCTGTAATGCTACACCTTTTCAAAGCGAAATGTACTCTCCATTTCAAGTAATTTATGTTTCTTATTTCAATCTCTATATTTAATAAAAAATAAGGAAAAAAGCTTATAAAAATCTCTTTTTTATGTTTTTTCTCAAGCTCTTTGTCTTAAAAATGACATATAAATGTCACATTCCTGTCATGGCAACCTGTTGATATAAAGCGAACTGAAAAGAGGTATAAGATCATGGCTGGTTTATCTATTTGGCATGTTGTTATTTTTGCAATTGTCGTTATTTTATTATTCGGTACATCTAAATTAAAAAATATCGGTAAAGACGTTGGTGGTGCAGTAAAAGACTTTAAAAAATCAGTTCGTGAAGAAGACGAAGCTGCTGCTCTTAATACTCCACGTACAATTGATGCCCAAGTCAAAACGCCTGACAGCACATCAATAAAAAGCTAAAGGTTTTCAACCATGCTTGATGTAGGAATGACAGAGCTACTCTGTTTTGCAATTATTGCAATTTTAGTTTTAGGCCCAGATAAACTTCCGGAAGCTGCACGCTTTGCTGGTCGCTGGTATGTTCGCCTAAAACGTTATATTACAAATTTGCAAAATGATATTGATCAAGAGTTGCGTCTTTCTGAATTTCGAAAAGAAATGCAGGATGAACTCAACCGCATTGAAGCACTGGAACGGAAAGTACAACAACAACTTGAAGAAATACAAAAACAGAATATTTCCGAAACTGTAGATAAAACTGAGGCTTCTAAAATATTGCCAAAGCCTATTCGGATATGTCTGCCTATCTCGGGTCAATATAAAGTGCCGTACATTGGAAAGTTTATTCCTTTGGTATCAACACCTGAAATTTCAGAGAAATCTCCCGTTAACTTGAAGATCGCCGTATGAACCAACTGCCTTCAACCACTGTAAATTCTCAGGAAAATCTAGACCAAATGCCCATCATGAGCCATTTGGTTATTTTAAGGCGTCATTTATTTAGAATTGTTGGGGTAACATTATTTTTATTCTTTTGTTTATTACCCTTTCGAAATAATACATACCAACTATTATCTGAACCTTTAAGGCTGCAACTTCCGGCATCATCTTCAATGATCGCTACAGATGTGACTGCAACCTTTATGGCTCCATTTAAATTAAATTTATTTGTCGCGCTCGTGTTAGCAATGCCATTTATTCTTTATGAAATATGGTCTTTTGTTCGCCCTGCGTTATATCAAAAAGAACGACATTTAGCGATTCCGTTACTCATTGGCAGTATTGTTTTGTTCTATGCTGGAGTTGCTTTTGCATATTACATTACCCTTCCTGCTATTTTACATTTCTTTATTAGTGTATCGCCTGAAACCGTCGCACCTATGACAGATATTAATAGCTATTTAAGCTTTTGCTTAAAGCTATTTTTAGTTTTTGGTCTCACTTTTGAAATTCCAATTGCAACCCTACTACTCATTTTAATAGGTGTAGTAGACACAAAAAGTCTTGCTGAAAAAAGACGCTTTATTATTGTGGGATGTTTTTTTGTGGCAATGTTCATTACACCGCCAGATGCAATTTCAATGGTGATGTTAGCTATTCCAATGTGGCTGCTTTTTGAACTAGGCCTACTCTTCGGTAAAATTCTTGAGAAAAGAAAAACTCATTCTGCTGAATAAAATGAATATATAAAAGCCTGAATATTAAAGTTCAGGCTTTTTTCTTTTAGAGCACTTTTCAATCTACAAAGCCATAAACTGTCTTCAAAGTGACTTAAAAATGTAAGAAAAGTGTCATTTTCAGACCATAGAATCAACTCAACAAATATACCCACAAAATTTACGGATTTCTTATGACAACTGCTTCTACTCAACCAACACGTCGCGAAATTTTAAAATGGTTCTCGGGGATTCCTTTTCTGCCATTAGGGGCGATGGCTACGGCAGCAACGTTAGCAGGTTGTAATGATAGTGATGACAGTTCTGTAGTCACTCCAACACCGCAACCAAGCAAATTAAAAAATGCAAAATTTACGGCAATGTCAGCTCCAACAGCAGCAGCAGACCGTGCAACAACTTTAGTAAATTCTAAATTAAAAATTGATTGGGAAAACTCAACTAGTACTGAATACCAACTTGCTTATAAATCATTCTTTAAAACTGGTGATAGCGTACCAAAACTTGGTGGTGGAACAATTATCGCTGGTGGTTATTTTGATGTTAACGGCAATCCAATTATGGATAAGTCTGTTGCGGGTAAAGAGCGTCAGTTCTTTTCAGACTGTCCAGATGGTTCATCATTAATTCAGTTAGAAGGTGCGAAAGTTGATGGCGTAGCAAATCCTGTATTTCATGTTGTTCAATTTGAGTACAGCTCAAAAGACCAAGCTGGTGGAGATACTTATGGACAACTGCCATCACCAATTGCAATTTTGACTTTAGATCAAGACCAAAAAACTGGTCATTTAGAACTTAAAAAATACTTCAATATTGATACCGCTCCGGTCCACGGTCTATGGATTACTTGCGGTGCTAGCCTATCGCCTTGGAATACTCACTTATCAAGTGAAGAGTATGAACCTGATGCATTTAATCAAGGTATTGGTGGTACAGATCCAAAATATCTTGGTAAATACTTCTTTGGTGATGAAACTAAAGCAAACCCATATAACTACGGTCATTTGCCAGAAGTTACTGTCAATGCAGATGGTACAGGTAGCATCAAGAAGCATTACTGCTTAGGCCGTATTTCTCATGAACTTATTCATGTGATGCCAGACAACCGCACAGCACTTATGGGAGATGACTACACAAATGGTGGTTTCTTTATGTTCATTGCTGACAAAGAAAAAGACTTATCGGCAGGTACGCTGTACGTCGCTAAATACATTAATACTTTAACTGAAACTTCAACTGCAAGTATTCAATGGATCAAACTTGGTCATGCGACAAGTAAAGAAATTGAAGATTTAGTTGCGGGTGGAATTAAGTCAACTGACATTATGGAAAGTTTAACAACGAACCCAAATGATGCCAGCTATACTGAAATTACTTTGGCAAAGAAAACGCTTTGGGTCAAACTTAAGCCAGGTATGGAAAAAGCAGCAGCTTTCTTGGAAACACATCGTTATGCAGCACTAAAAGGTGCAAGTATGGCGTTCACCAAGATGGAAGGAACAAACGTGAATATTAAAGATAAAGTGGCCTACTCTGCTTTAGCTAATATTCAAGATTCAATGGTCGTGGGCGGTAAGGGTTATGTTGCAGAACATAATGTAGGGTTCTCTAAAAAAATTACTGCTGGTGGGGTTCTTGCACATAAGTTAGGCAATAGCTTTACAGATAATCAAGGTAGCGCAATTAATAGTGAATGGGTCCCTCTTTACTCATATATGTTATTAATAGGCGAAGATCTTGCTGCGAAAGATAGCTTAGGTAATACAGCTCATCCAGACAAAATTGCCAGCCCAGACAATCTGAAGTTCTCTGAAACTTTACGTACATTATTCATTGGTGAAGACTCAGGCAATCATGTTAATAACTTCTTGTGGGCCTACAATGTAGATACCAAAGAGTTAATCCGATTACTTTCTACACCAGCTGGTGCTGAGTCAACTGGTTTGCATGCAGTAGATTCAATCAATGGTTGGACTTATATCATGAGTAACTTCCAGCACCCAGGCGATAGCAGCAGTGTCCCTGAAGACGTTAAGGCATTAATTAACCAAAATTATAACAATGGTTATAGCGCTAACGTGGGTTATATTACAGCAGACCCAATTGCACCATCGATCACAACAAAATAATTTTTAATATAATCTAAACATTAAAGCTGGCTAAAGCCAGCTTTAATGTTTTTTAGGTAAGCTCGCACTTTTTACAAAAATAAAATGAAAAGTTACTGAGTTTTTCATCAACTTATCATCAAAACGTCAACGTCACGTCACATTCACAAACTAAGCTCATGAGGACTTTTAGAACAATCTCTTTATATTTACTTAGGAATTTCCCATGACAGAGCTGACGCCATATCATGAAGACCAAGAACTGGATAACAATACTTCAGACAACATCCACTTCCGTGACATTTTAGAACAACATGTAAGCCGCCGTAGTTTAATCACCAAAGCAGCAAGCGGTGCTGTAGCATTAACTTTAGCTTCTACATTAACTGGCTGTAATGATAGCGATGATGACTCTGGCTCTAATAATGGTGGAACCACACCTGTAGACCCAAATAAAAGACCAGAAAAACTAACTTTTACAGCAGTTGCAAAAAACCACAACGATATTGTGACTGTACCTGAAGGTTATGAAGCGAATGTCATTTATGCTTTAGGGGACTCAATCAACCCAACCTTTGGAGAGTGGAATGATAATAATATCCCATCGGGTCCAAGTTTCCAGTTCCGCTCTGGCGACTGCCATGACGGTATGCATTTCTTTGGTTTAAATACTTCGAAAAATAACTTCGATGAAAGTGTTTCAGCTGAAGGTTTGTTAGTCATGAATCACGAATATATTAATCAGACTTTCCTTCATCCAAAAGGCGCAACAAAAGTTAATGGACGCCGCCCTGAAGATGAAGTAATTCGTGAAACCAATGCACACGGCGTATCTGTCGTTCACATTAAAAAAGATGCTGCAACTCAAAAAGTAGTAATTGATAAAAGTTCTGTTTTTAACCGCCGTATTACAGCATCAACAGAAATGGATTTTGCAGGTGCAGCAGCTGGTTCTGGCTTGCTTGCAACTCGCTTCTCGCCTGCTGGCCGTCAAACTCGCGGCACACATAATAACTGTGGTAATGGTCATACTCCTTGGGGCACGTATTTAACTACCGAAGAAAACTTTATTGGTTATTTCCAACGTTCAGGTAGCGATGAATATGCACGTACAGATGCAGAAAAAATTGCATTAAAACGTTACGGTTTAAGCGTTAAAAAAGATGAACCTTATCTTTACGAGAAAGATGAAAAAGGTGCCCCTAAAAAAGATAAAGATGGCAAGGTTATTTATTTAAAAGATAAAAATGGTGAGTTAATCCCTAACGTTGATGAACAAGGGCGACAAATTTATTTAGGCGCAAGTTCACGTTACGGTTGGGAAACGGTGATTGGTCAAGTAGAGTCACAAGATTTATATGACCGCTGGAATGCAGATGTAAAAGCTGCACAGGCAACACAAGACTACCGCAATGGACCGAATACATTCGGTTGGATGGTCGAGATTGATCCATTTGATAACCGCCAAAATCCTGTTAAACGTACTTCTTTAGGCCGTTTTGCACATGAAGATAGTGCTTGTCGCTCGGTCGTGGGGCAACCATTAGCATTTTATATGGGTGATGACTCTCGTGGTGAATACATCTATAAATTTGTCTCTACCGCAGTATGGGATGCTAAAGATGTAAACGGCGGCTATACGGCCGGCGATAAATATATGAATGCAGGCAAATTGTATGTTGCCAAGTTTAATAACGACGGTTCAGGCCAATGGATTGAGCTTGCTTATGGCAAAAATGGCCTAAATGAAAGCAACACCACTTACCCATTCAAATCTCAAGCGGACGTTGTCACATTTGCACGTTTGGCTGGCGACTCAGTCGGTGCTACCAAAATGGACCGTCCAGAATGGTGTACAGTCAACCCAGTGAATGGCGAAATTTATGTAACACTCACCAACAACTCAAATCGTGGTAAAGATTACGCAACTGATGCAGCTAACCCACGTAACTACACAGATTTATATAACGGCACCAAAGAGCAAAAAGGTAATGTGAACGGTCATATTATCCGTTTTAAAGAAACCAATGATAAAACCACTGCTGAAACGTTCAAGTGGGATATCTACTTGTTCGGTGCAGAAGCATCTATGGCTTCAAACATTAACTTATCTGGTTTAACTGATAATAACGACTTATCTTCACCAGATGGCATGTGGTTTGACCCACGTGGTGTGCTTTGGATTCAAACAGACGATGGTGCCTACACCGATGTTACCAACTGTATGATGCTTGCGGCACTACCAGGCCAAATTGGCGATGGTGCTGCTGCAACTACTTCAAATGGCCAACAAACGCTAGTCGGCGCTAAAGTTACTGACTCAACATTACGCCGTTTCTTGGTTGGACCAAAGCAGTGTGAAATTACAGGCATCGCCATGACACCTGATCACAAAGCAATCTTTATTAATGTTCAGCATCCAGGTGAAGATTCTGCTAGCTATGCAACGCCAGAGAGTAGTTGGCCTGCAACCCAAAAAGACCCAAGCAATAAAACGGCTCGTCCGCGTTCAGCAACTGTTGTAATCACCCGTAAAGATGGCGGCGTAATTGCTGGATAATTGTTATATTCATTAAGAATAAATGCCGGTCAATTGATCGGCATTTTTATTTCTATCTATTTAAAGGAATCTGCTGCTGCACAATTTGACCGCTGTGTTCACCTTGTTGAGTCTTTTCCAACCAAAGCCATTCATTATTGGTCATTCTTAGAAAGTTCGAACAGCGTGTTCCATACACGGGACTTT
Source organism: Acinetobacter calcoaceticus (assembly GCF_900520355.1). Classification (NCBI taxonomy): domain Bacteria; kingdom Pseudomonadati; phylum Pseudomonadota; class Gammaproteobacteria; order Moraxellales; family Moraxellaceae; genus Acinetobacter; species Acinetobacter calcoaceticus. The sequence goes on from NZ_LS999521.1 coordinate 3,431,863, forward strand.
GAATAAAGGTCGAAGATAATAACTCTTCCATTTCTGGCTGAATGCCCGTGTTCGGTAATAATGCCGTTGTGACTTTACGCTCATCCTCTAAAATATCCCACGCAACGTCTTGTAAAACCAACTCTTCTGTTTCATGTTGAATCATGGGTAAAAACTCTTGCGTAAACCGTGTTCGCAAATGTCTGGTTTTTTCCCAATGTTCAGACATCAGTCCATTCGAGACGACATAGACGCCATTGGCTAAAACTTGCGGTGCCTCACCTCGGTTACTCATATAGACAGCTTGATCAGCGTTTCCCATAAATAAGTTAAAGCCAGCAAAATTTTGTTGTTGCTGCTCTAATTGCTGTGCAAAACGAATAGGTAATAAATCAGACTCTAAAAAAGCCTGAACTAAATGCCCCCGAGAAGTCTCATAAGTTTTTTGGTCTCGCCCATCACGGAAATTGGTCAAAACAGCCCATCGGCCTTGAGATGTTACCCCCATCCAAGTACCACCGGACTGTAAGTCCTGCCCTGCAACAATTGGTGTGTTTTCCCAAGCATGCAACAACGCCGTTGGTCGATGATAGAACTCATCTCGATTTGACATAAGACACAAGGGCATATTATCCAGAACATGCCATGCTAAAGCCACAATACACATCTTTTCTTGTTCCCTATCTTTACACATTGAATGTACAACATTTTTCACATCATTCCGCTACAATCTGTCAAAACGTAAGATCAAGGAGCAGCAATGCTGACCTATCCTAATATCGATCCGGTCGCAATACATCTAGGACCTCTTCAAGTCCATTGGTATGGACTCATGTATTTATTGGCATTTTTATGTGCTTGGGGGCTTGCATCCTACCGTGCCAAACAACGTGATGGCTGGACATCAGAAATGGTTTCCGACCTAATATTCTATGGTGCCCTAGGTGTTGTTCTGGGCGGTCGTGTCGGCTATGTCTTTTTCTATGAGTTTGATAAATTCCTCGAAAACCCAATCTGGCTATTTCAAGTCTGGACAGGTGGCATGAGTTTTCACGGTGGCTTTTTAGGCGTCATGATTGCAATGTTATTTTGGTGTAAAAAATACCAAAAAACATGGTTCCAGACACTCGATTTTATTGCTCCATGTGTACCAACAGGTTTAATGTTTGGACGCTTCGGTAACTTTATTGGTGGCGAGTTATATGGTCGTGCGGTAACAAACCCGAATTACCCATTCGGTATGATCTTCCCAACCGATCCTCTACAGCTGGTTCGCCATCCATCACAAATCTATCAAGCCATTTGTGAAGGTTTAATCCTATTTATTGCCTTGTGGTGGTTTAGTTCAAAACCACGTCCACGTATGGCCGTCTCTGCTCTATTCTTAATGGGCTATGGGGTTGCCCGTTTTGTGATGGAGTTTTTCCGTCAGCCCGATGCAGACCAAGGCTTTATTCTGTTTGGCTGGATGACGAAAGGTCAGATCCTAACCGTTCCAATGTTGCTCATTGGTCTTTGGATGATGTGGTACGCCTACCAAAAGAAAATTTACGACTGGGGTCCACAAAAAAATAGTTAACATGATAAATCAGAGGAGTTTCGACTCCTCTTTTTTATGCTACAGTTTTTATTCTCCCAAAGATGAAGATATACCATGCTGGAATTCTGGTTTAACACTCAAGTCCCGACATTTAAAAAATTAGTGATTTTAATTATTACTTTGGCCATTTGTATTGCGCTCTATCAATACCAGCCTTTGCCTTTAGATACGATTTTAATGTTCACCGGAACTGGGGTTATTTTTTTAATTTGTCGCTATTTCAAATTACATTTTGCTCAAAAAAATCCGACTGGTTTACTTTACCGCCTGCTAACTTGGGTGCCTATTGCACTGTTATTTGCCCTTATTTTTGTGAAAGCTATGCCTAATTTACTCATCTGGGGCATACAAGGAATTGCTTTTATGGCGCTGGCTGTTTTTATTTTTTCACCTCAATCGCTTTTTAATAAACAGGTTTAGTTTTCATGTTGGCTTATTGGTACAACGCTCCACGCCATATCAAACTCATCTGTATTGTTGCCGTTTGTGTGGCAGTTTATTTAGCTAATCAAGTTCAGCCGTTGCCCCCTGTTTATACCGTGCTGAGTCTCGTGTTCGGATTAGGTCTGCATTTTGGGCAATATCTACAAACAAAAATTCCAGATGGCAACTCATACAAATCTAGCTTCCAGTTTTTGCTGAGAATTTACCCTATTTTCATCGTTATTATTTTGATGTACCTGCTTCCTGCTCAGCATAAATGGATTCTTGTGCTACAAGCTTTAGGCTTTGTACTGGTTGGCTTTTTTCTTGTTTCGATTTACCAAAATCGTGCTAAACGATTTGACTAATTATGTTCATCGGAAGGCCATAGAACCATTTTTAGATTTTCATCTTGAGCTACAACAGGTATCATCTTCTGTGGTTCATGATGAAGCAGCTCTATTGCGTAATTATTTATCGTTGAGCTATCTCCCCCTTTATTTTATGGAATTAATCCGAACTCGAGAGTGTTATGCGTGCATATTTAGACCTTCTACAACATATCCTTGATAATGGCGGTGACAAAGGCGACCGTACAGGCACAGGAACCCGTTCTGTATTTGGTCATCAAATGCGTTTTGATCTCTCTAAAGGTTTTCCTTTACTCACCACAAAAAAAGTTCATTTCCGTTCTATTGTGATTGAGTTACTTTGGTTTTTAAAAGGCGATACCAACGTCCAATATCTAAAAGACAATAAAGTATCGATTTGGGACGAATGGGCAACAGCAGAACAAACTGCCCGTTTTGGCCGTCCAGAGCATGAACTTGGACCTGTCTATGGTCATCAATGGCGTAATTTCGGCGCAACTAAAAATGCTGATGGCACTTATAACCAAGATGGTTTTGACCAAATTAAATGGTTAATTAATGAAATCAAAACCAATCCGAATTCACGTCGTTTAATTATTTCTGGTTGGAACCCGAACGAAGCTGGACAAGTAGCCTTACCGCCTTGTCATACGCTTTTTCAATTTTTCGTACAAGATAACAAGTTGTCATGCCAGCTTTATCAACGTAGTGCAGACGTGTTTTTAGGGGTTCCTTTTAATATTGCCAGTTATGCTCTACTCACTCATATGATTGCTCAAGTGTGCGGCTTAGGAGTCGGTGACTTTGTTTGGACAGGCGGTGATACGCATCTTTATGTCAATCATTTTGAACAAGCACAACTTCAATTGACACGTGAACCTTTACCACTATGCCAATTGAAACTGAATCCAGAAGTAAAAGACTTATTTGATTTCAAATTTGAAGATGTTGAAATTGTAGGTTATGAGTCACACCCTGCAATTAAAGCACCCGTTGCAGTATAACGAAGGCTCAATTTTTATTAGATTTACGGTTTAGAGAATAAGATTATGGCATGGCAAAATGTAGAAGTTGTTCACGTTGTGGCAATGGACAAAAACCACTGTATTGGTAAAGGCAATGCGTTGCCATGGCATATTTCTGCCGACTTAAAGCATTTTAAAGAAATCACACAAGGTGGTGTGGTCGTGATGGGCCGTAAAACGCTTGAGTCGATGGGTCGAGCTCTACCGAACCGTGTGAACTGGGTGATTACCCGTGACATTAACTGGCAATTTGACGGTGTTAAAGTTGCCCATTCAATTGAAGATGCTTTAAACGCAGCATTAGAAGATGTAAAAAATACCGAGAAGCAGGCGCTTTTCGTTATTGGTGGCGGTGAAATATTTACGCAAACTTTGTCAATTGCAGACCGTCTTGAACTCACTCATGTTGACTTAGATGTGCAAGGTGATGCACATTATCCAACAATCCCGAGTGAATTTCATAAAACTGCGAGTGAACAGCAAATAGATGAAAAATCAGGAACTTCATTCGAATTTGCAACTTATAAAAAATAATTCTATGGACATCTATGCACAATATTGGATCGCGTGAATTTATTACTGCCCTACTTTTCGGGTTTTTACATAGTCTATTCACGCTGTTTATTGTGCTCTCTAGCATTTGGGTATGTGTAGCGCTCTGGGTTCAACACCCTTTTGGCTGGTTAGGTAGCCGCATACTCATTGGTATCTGGATCGCTTTTGCACTCAGTATGGCTGGCTTATATGTTGAAGGCCATATTATTAGCCGCCGTACTGATATCCTGATTTACCTTTTGGCATTTGCCTGTTCACTTGTTTGGTATTTTTCGATTACTGCACGTCAGGACCGCGACTGGAACCCTGAAGTTGCCAATATGCTGAGCTACGAAAAGCACGGCGATGTAGTTACTCTGCATAATGTGCGTAACTTCAACTGGCATCCTGATGGTACTTATGATGTGCGGTGGGAAACTCGAACTTTTGATCTTAACCAGTTGAATGGTATAAATATCATTGCTTCTTATTGGATGGGACCGCAAATTGCTCATACACTTGTGAGCTTTGAATTTAACAACCAACAACCTTTAGTGTTTTCAATCGAAATTCGTAAAGAAAAAAGCGAAGAGTTTTCGGCAATTGGTGGATTTTTTAGGAAATATGAACTTAGTCTAATTGCTTCTGATGAAAAAGATATTGTCTACACCCGCAGTAACATTCGCAAAGAGCAAGTTTATAATTTTCCAGTCAACATGCCACGTCGCGAGCAGAAGGCCTTATTTTTAGAATATCTAAAGAAATCGGATGAACTTCGTGCAGAACCGAAGTGGTACAACACCCTAACCAGTAATTGTACCACCTTAATTTTTGATATGGTTCAAGCGATTAACCCCTATCAACTTCCTAAAGATTATCGTCTAATCGCTTCAGGTTACTTACCTAATTATTTATATGATCTTAAAGCGCTTAATCAAAATATTAGTTTAAAACAGTGGTATGAAATTGCACATATCAATCCACGTACTGAAAATTTTGAGCGTCTTTCAGATCAAAGTAGTGAACATTTCTCTCAAATCGTTCGCCAAGGTTTACCAAAACCGAAATAAGTAAGGCACTTTTCTTTACTTTTTTATACATGCTTTACTTTGTAATCTAAATATATAAACCCTATTGTAATAGGCAGGAAATAGAGGAAAAAACAATGCAACAGGCATTATTTGGCGGCGGCTGCTTTTGGTGCGTCGAAGCCGTATTTTTACAAATTCGTGGCGTAGAAAAAGTGACAAGTGGCTATGCGGGTGGGCATACAACTGATCCCACTTATGAGCAAGTTTGTCAGGGCGACACTCAGCATGCTGAAGTTATCTTGGTAGATTTTGATGAAGAGCAAGTAACCTACTCCCAGTTACTTGATGTGTTCTTTGCGACTCACGACCCAACGACTTTAAACCGTCAAGGTAATGATATGGGCACTCAATACCGCTCTGTTATTTACTATTTTAATGAAGAGCAAAAGCAAGCAGCAGAACACACGATTCAAACTCTAAAAAATGACGATCTTGATATTGTGACTGAGCTTTCTCCTGTCCCGACGTTCTATCCAGCAGAAGAATACCATCAGAACTACTATGCAAAGAATCCTTCACAAGGTTATTGCAACTTTGCGATTCCACCTAAGTTGCTCAAGCTATATAGTAAATTCCAGCATCTTATGAAAGATCAATAAATTAAAGCAATAAAAAAGCAACCGATGAGGTTGCTTTTTTATTGAGTAAACTAAATTTTAGTTTTCACTTACAAAGGCAATATCGCTCAGTCCGGCTTCACTGGCGCGAGACATTACCTGTGCAACAGTATCGTACTTCGACTCTTTATCAGCGCGAAGTTGAACTGTTGGTTTAACATCACCTTGACCGGCTTCTTGAAAACGTTTTTGAAGCTCATCAAGGCTAATTACTTGAGTATCCCAAGCCACTTCACCATTTGCATTAATACTAATCGTAATAGCTTTTGGTGGTGGATCAATAATTTCAGCAGTTGTTTTAGGAAGCGTTAATGGAATCGATGGGTTGGCAACTGTTGCTGTGACCAAAAAGATGATCATTAACACCAACATAATGTCGATTAGCGGAATGAGGTTCATCTCATTTATGCCACTATCGTGGTCTTCACCCAATTGAAAAGCCATTAAGCTTGACCTCCAACATAACTTTGCTGCGCAGTTTTAACATCAGATTTTACAGTTGAGTCTTGCTGCAACATCGTGTCAATTAACAAGCTGTGCGCTTGATCTTGTAAATCATGAGCAAGACCACGGTTAGCACGTACACAGATGTTGTAAGCCAATACCGCAGGAATCGCAACTGCAAGACCAAGACCCGTCATAATAAGCGCTTCACCTACTGGTGTAGCCACTTGAGCCAATCCTGCCTGTCCGCTCTTACCTACTGCAACAAGTGCATGGAAAATACCCCATACCGTACCAAACAAACCAACGAATGGTGCAATTGAAGCAATTGTTCCTAAAACAGAAATACCTTTTTCAGCATTGACTTTTTCAGCAGAAATTTGACGAAGTAGAGCCTGTTCTGCAACCGCTTTACGCTGTTCAAAAGTCAAAGGTTGTAACTTTGCTTTTAGCGAAGTGATAGCCTGAGAAAGTTGAGCATAAGCTTGTTGCTTTAATTGGCGAGTCCCCATCAAACGTAAGATGAAAACTGTCCAGGTAGCAATCGACATTGCCAATAAGATGAAATACAGGGTTTTACTCACTGCATCTGCATGTTGCCAATAGATTGAAAAGTTCATATTGAACTCCTGATTAAGGTTAGCCGTTGGGACTCAAATTCATTTAAGGGGTTAAATCAAAGGGTTGCTCTGCTTTAATTGGGTAAGCAATCCCATTTTCCATATAAGGTTTAAATTTCGCACCGCGAACAGCACGGACAACTTTGTCATCTAGACTTGAAATACCACTACTTCTGGTCACTCGCACATTAATAATCTTGCCTTTTTCATCGGCTTCAATCAGTACCATGACAGAGCGTGCTTCGCCTTGTAAATCTTTTGAAGAAACTGTTAATCGTGGTGAACGACTCCACTGTACACCCGAACCACCAATTGAAACTCGTTTCGGTGATAGATCAGGAGCAGATTGAGCTTTAGGAGCTTCTTGTACAACTGGCTTTGGTTTCTCAACTACTTTTTCAGTGACTGTCGTCGTCGTTGTCACCACTTTGGTTTCAACTTTAGGTTCTGTCTTTACTGTTTCTTTTGGAGTTTCAGCCTTTTTCACCTGTTGAATCTTTTCCACTTTTTTCGGTGGCGTTACAGGTTTTTCAACAACTTTAACTTCCTTCACTTCTTTCTTAGGTTCCGTTTTTTTTGGCGGTTCCTTTGGCTTAGGAGGTAGTGGTTTTGGTTGCTCTTGAATTTTTACGAAACGTACCTGTAAAGGTTTCTTCTCGATTGGCTTTAATTCAGCAGGCTTAATATGGTTGACTGCCCATAAAACCCCGATATGACCAATTGCAACCGCAATTAGTGCTGTGATGACTTTCTTTTTCATCGGATTGGGAGAATTTAAGGCTGCGGAAGATTGACTCATAAGAATCTAATTACCTAATGGATGATGATTTCCGATTTCTATTTATAGAAACGATTTCAAACATCGGATAGAACAATAAAGTGCCACAATAATAAATGAGAAGTGTTTTCATTTGCAACTATTTTTTGAGAAAATCATCTGCGCTATGTCACCCATTTGTAACTATTGAGTGTCTTTACTTTAGTTTTCTCATAGTTACATCAGTGTTGATCACTTGCTCATCATTCACTTAATCAAATTTGTATTGCTTGAATAATTTCATATTGAACAAAACCAATATTACCACAGACCTATCCAATCACTGATACGTTATATCATTCCAAATGTATTTTGAATATAAAAAAACACGCAAGAAGCGTGCTTTTTTAGAATAAGCGTTATTTAAAAAACAACGGTCTTATTACCATCTACAATAATACGGTCTTCTAAATGCCACTTTACGGCACGAGCCAATACATTACGTTCTACATCTTCACCTAGCTCACGTAATTGCTCAACATTATAGTTATGGCTCACACGCTCAACGTCTTGCTCAATAATTGGGCCTTGATCAAGGTCAGCAGTCACATAGTGAGCTGTCGCACCAATCAACTTCACACCTTTCTCATAAGCTTGCTTATATGGATTTGCACCCACAAATGCTGGCAAGAAAGAATGGTGAATATTGATGATTTTCATTTCCCATTTCGCAACAAAATCTTCATTTAGAATCTGCATGTAACGAGCAAGAACTAATAAATCATTGCCTTGCATCATTTCATCAATTTGCGCATAAGCTTCAGCTTTATTGTCTTTGGTGACTTTAATTACCGTAAATGGAATACCGAAGTTTTCAACAGATTCACGTAAATCTTCATGATTTGAAATGACATGAGTAATTTCACAAGGTAATGAACCACGTGCATGACGCCATAACAACTCAAGCAATGCATGGTCAACTTTAGAAACTAAAATACCAATTTTTTTAACATCGTTTACGAAAGCAAGGCGCCATTGCATGCCATAACGCTCAGCAACGTTCGCAGCAAAAGTTTGAATTAATGCATCTTTACGCGACTGTAAATGATCAAGTTCAAATTCAACACGCATGAAATAACGTCCGCCCTGAGCTTCCGTCGCGTACTGATCAAGCGCGGTAATGTTTGCACCTTGGTGATACAAAAAGCTCGATACCGCTTGTACGATCCCTGGCTTGTCTTCACAAGTAATCAGTAAACGGGCTGTATTGGCAGTGGTCATATTCATTTGGTTAATATCACTTAATTGAGATAAATTTTTTAATAGGCCGAGTATTCTAGCGCCCTAAATAAACAAGTACAACTATTCGTCTTTTAAGGACGATAAGCTGGCAAATAGATCTGAAGGGCCAAGAGATTCAAGCAACTGCTCATAAGTTGCTCGGCTTTCACCCATCAAATAAGGCCCTTCAAGGAAAACCATTTGGCGTAATGCTTGCCAAACCCATTTTTCTTCTAAATGGTTATTGTCACTAATATGACCAGACATATATAAAAAGTTTGTCCAGTTTGTTAATACAATCCAGAGGTTAATAATGAGCGCTTCAATTTCCGATGCCGTCATTTTCATAAGTCCTGCATCTACAAAGGCTTGATAAATCTTTTGTCCCTGTTGCATGACCTGCCCCGCAAAACGCGGATAAATCTTTTTAAAGTCTTCGTTACTTTCAACTAAATGATAAACATCACGATGAATAAAACGGTAGCTCCATAACTGGCCACTGAGCACTTGAAAATAGTTGATTTTATCATTGGTCGTTAATGGTCTATCGTCAGGTAAAGAAAGTACTTCCAACGTCTCGGCCTGATATAGATACATTAATTCCTTAATGATTTCATGCTTGTTCCGAAAATGATAATACAAGTTCCCGGGACTGATACCTAACTCCGCAGCAATATGATTGGTTGTAACCGACCGTTCACCTCGCTCGTTAAAAAGCTGCAAACTGATTTGTAAAATCCGGTCTTTTGTCTTCAGAGCTTTAGGTTGAGACATTTTAATAACCTTTAATAATTCAAATGGTTAAGACTTAAACACATAAACTGACTTGACTATTTAGAGTATTTACTCTAAAAAATAAACATATCAATATATTTGGTAAGTACCGATGAACAGTCAAACAAAAACAAATCCAGAGACTCAGCTTCCTTATGATGTTAAGCATTTACATGATTTGCTTGAACAACAAAAGCTTGCTTATTTACGTCATCCGGTACCCACTGCTAAAGAGCGTATTGATCGTTTAGCTCGTCTTAAAAGAGTCTTGGTAAAATATCAAGATCAGATTGCCGACGCAATTAACCTTGATTATGGCAATCGTGCAGTTATGGAAACAAAAATTGGTGAGTTACTCACCAGTTTGGAACAAATCAAATATTATAGTAAACATCTGACAGCGTGGATGAAACCTTCAAAACGCCATATCAGTGTATTACATCAACCCGCAAAAGGTTGGGTACAATATCAACCTATGGGTGTAATTGGTATTATTACACCATGGAATTATCCATTGCTGCTCTCAGTTGGGCCATTAATTTGTGCGCTGGCAGCGGGCAACCATGCAATGATCAAAATTTCTAGTGCCTCTCCAAACTTTGGACGAGTTCTTGAAAGTGCATTAGCAGAGGCATTCCCACAAGAACTAGTTGCTGTGGTGAATGGTGGTGGTGTTATTTCAGATGCTTTTAGTCATTTGCCTTTTGATAAAATGATTTTCACAGGCTCAACTTCTGTTGGTAAAACAGTCATGGCAGCCGCAGCTCAAAATCTAGTTCCTGTTATTCTTGAATTAGGCGGAAAATCTCCTGCACTTGTGCATGCATCAATGGATATGAAAGATGTGGCCCAACGTATTGCTGTAGGGAAATTATGGAATGCAGGACAAACTTGTGTTGCACCTGACCATATTTTCTTACCGCGCGGAAAAACTGCTGAGTTCATCGAAAACTTTAAATTGATTGTGGCTGGTATGTATCCACACTTCCGCAATAATCAAGATTACACTTCTATTATTAATGACAAGCAATACAACCGTATTCAGGGCTACCTTGAAAATGCCCGCGATCAAGGTGCTCGTATTGTTGAAATTAACCCACAAAATGAAATTTTAGATGATGTCCGTAAAATTGCGCCGACTTTAGTTACAGGCGTAACAACTGCAATGGACATTATGCAAAATGAAATTTTTGGTCCTATCCTGCCAATTTTAGAATATGACCAGCTAGAAGAAGTCGTCGAATTCATTAATAGTCGTCCACGTCCTCTAGCGATGTATTATTTCGACTATGATCAGGCGCGTGCTGATTATGTTGCACAGCACACCCACTCAGGACATTTCGGAATCAACATGGTTATTACCCATGTGGCTCAGGATGATTTACCGTTTGGAGGAATTGGGGCATCAGGTATGGGTAAATATCACGGACCAGAGGGCTTTTTTAGCCTTTCTCATGAACGTTCGGTAATGTCAAATCCAAAACTTTATAGCCTTAAATACATTCTTCCACCGTTCAATAAGCCCATTCATCGTTTCATTTCGAAAACCTTGTTGCGCTAACTGATCAAGGCATGATCTGTTATACTAAATCATGCCTCGTTTTTACCAATTCCGCTTGTCTTTTAATCGTATTTTTGGTATAAAACGCCCCTTGAATGAATTCATCCGTTTACATTTAGTATGACTGGCCACAGATTTGCTGTTGGCTGAATCAATGGAGTTACACCATGTCTAAGGTTTGCCAAGTTACCGGCAAGCGTCCAGTCGTTGGTAACAACGTCTCACACGCCAACAACAAAACCAAGCGCCGGTTCGAGCCGAACCTGCACCACCACCGTTTCTGGTTAGAAAGCGAAAAACGTTTTGTACGTCTTCGTTTAACCACTAAAGGTATGCGTATTATTGACAAATTGGGTATCGAAAAGGTTGTTGCAGACCTTCGTGCTCAAGGTCAAAAGATCTAAGGAGTCTGAACAATGCGTGATAAGATTCGTCTCGTTTCTACAGCTGGTACAGGTTATTTCTATACCACGACTAAAAACAAACGTACTATGCCGGAAAAAATGGAAATCAAAAAATTTGATCCAAAAATCCGTCAACACGTGATTTTCAAAGAAGCTAAAATCAAATAATTTTAGCCTCGCAAAAAAACGACTTCACAATGAAGTCGTTTTTTTTTGCATTTTTTTTATACGTAACTTTTTTTTGTTAAACTTTCCATATATTTCGCCTTGGCATTTTTTATGCTTGTCTTTAGCCTAACTCACGTAAAAGGAGTTTTTAGTGCCGCATGACGTAGATTTAATTATTTTACTTGCTGTTGGTTTCGGCGTTGCCCTCATTTTTGGCTATATTGCAGCCCGATTAAGACTTCCCCCTCTTATCGGCTATTTAATTGCCGGAATTATTATTAGCCCGAATACCCCGGGTATAGAAGCAGATATTCATCTTGCGAACCAACTTGCAGAACTCGGTGTCATGTTTCTGATGTTTGGTGTAGGAATGCACTTTTCATTAAATGACCTATTGCTTGTTCGCCGTATTGCCCTACCAGGCGCGATTTTACAAATTGCGGTCGCTACCCTGTTGGGAGTTGGCGTATCCATGCTATGGGGATGGAGCTTTGGCTCTGCACTCGTTTTTGGCTTAAGTCTGTCGTGTGCGAGTACGGTCGTATTATTAAAAGCTTTAGGGGACAGAGGCCTTTTAGATTCAGTCAACGGCAAAATTGCTGTGGGGTGGCTGCTGGTCGAAGATCTAGTGATGGTACTGGTTTTAGTCCTACTTCCAGCCACCGCTGTTTTATTAGGTGGCAAAGCCCCTGAAGGTGCTGATAGCAACATCTGGTTAACGCTTGGGATAACTTTATTAAAAGTAATTGGCTTCATTGCCTTTATGCTTATTGTGGGTAAACGTGTTGTTCCTATCATCATGCAGTTTGTTGCGCGTTTAGGTTCAAGAGAGTTATTTACCCTCACTGTTGTTGCAGCTGCTGTTTCAATCGCCTACGGATCTTATGCCATTTTTGGGGTTTCCATGGCACTAGGCGCATTCTTTGCTGGGATGGTTGTTAAAGAATCGGACTTTAGTCATCGTGCAGAAGAGGAAACGCTTCCACTACGTGAAATTTTCTCAATTCTGTTTTTTGTTTCTGTGGGAATGCTGTTTGACCCAAATATTCTTGTAGAACGTCCACTACATATTTTGGCTGTTATCGCAATTATCATGGTGGGGAAAACACTTGCGGCAATGGCTTTGGTTTTATTCTTTCGTTATCCCATCAATACAGCCCTTACAGTGGGGGCGAGTTTGGCCCAAATTGGTGAGTTCTCGTTTATTTTAGCAACTCTCGGTGTCTCATTAGGTTTATTAACTTTAGAAGCACAAAATCTGATTCTGGCAGGTGCTTTATTTTCAATTACGCTCAACTCTTTTATATTCTCAGCCATTGAACCTGTACAACGCTGGATTCGAGAGCGCTCTCACTTAGCCCGACTTCTTGAACGTAGTGGCGACCCATTAGCAATGTTACCCGATGAAGTTGATCAAGCTTACTTACGCGATCAGGTCGTTATTGTCGGATATGGTGGTGTTGGACGACGTATTACTGAAAATTTAATTAATGAAAATATTAAAGTCGTTATTGCCGAAGAGAATCGTGAAATCGTAGAAAAGCTACGTCATTCGAACATTGCTGCTGTGAGTGGTGTGGCAACTGAACCAAGTGTTTTAATTCAAGCACACATTATGCATGCAAGACTCTTGGTGATCTCACCTATGGATATTTTGGACATTCACCGTATTGTGGCTATTGCCAAGCAATTAAACCCTCAAATTCAGGTGTTAATTTGCGCGGAAAGTAAAGAAGAAGCTGCGGTGATCAGAGATGAAAATATTGGTGAAGTGTTCTATGCCAAAGAGGAAATGGCAAAGAATATGAGCCATCATATATTAAATCAGATCGAGCTTGCCCATCAGTCAACTATTCATTAACCCAATAAAAAAAGCGTACTCAAGAGTACGCTTTTTTTAACTCAAGAATTTAGGCTGTTCGTCTAATACCTCAGCCTGCCACTCGTTTACCTGCTTTTCAAGCAGCCCAAACAATGCAGCCTGAATCATATGCTGAGCAACAACTGGAGTTTGCTCACCCAAGATTGCTTTTACTTCATCGCTAAATTGAATTTTAACCAAGGGTTCATTCTCAGAACCTGCATTACGCAAGGCGAGTTCGCCACCTTCGAGTTGGACTAATTCCAAAACGGCTTCTTGATTCCCAAATAACTCTTTCAATTGCTGTATAGACATATACTTCCTCCATGTTTCAACATGGTGGCAAAGCACCCTTGCACTTTGCATCTCTTGTCTTATTTATATAGGCACACCTGGAGTAAATTTCAAGCACTCAGGCAGTTTAATTTTAGAACTCGACCATTTCATTACGAAAACCATCAATTAAATGACTTAATTCGCGATGCCATTCACGCAAAATCTTAACATCTGGTAACCAAGATTGTGGACCTTGAGTGACTTTAATAATCAGGTTAGAAGATGTTTCTTCTTCAGGGGTCGGCTCTTTAGGTTCTGGCGCATATTGGCACATACGATAAGCTCGTTTTAATTCAGCAACGAAGCCATCTTTTGCCAATTGTTGCAAAACGGACACTTCAGGAGAAACTTGCCCTTTTGCCGCCATATGTTCCTCAATAGATTTTAAGGTAGGTTGCAAATCATTTAAACGGTAATAACGTACCAATTCTTGTAAGAAAGCTAACATTGCGCCATGTAAGTGGAATACAGCTGCTTCACGATAAGCTTGTATCTGTTGCACATGATCGGTCTGTTCTGCCTGTTGACACGCTAAGCGCGCAAAATAGAGCTTCTGATTGGTACGATCGGCATGATAACGAGCAACACGTGACATAACTAAACTTTCCTGTTCTAAAATCGCTATTGCAACAGCTATTCTTTAGCTTAACGACTCCATTAATAAAATCAACGTTATTTATGGTAAATCCAGCTCAACCTGATAAATTTTACGTTTAGCTAAAGTTTTTAATGGCTGCCTTATAGGACGGACATTACTTAGAACCCAAGCAAAATACCCTTCGTCCCAAGCAGTTGCACACACAGACTCAATTTCATTATTTCGCCAAGCATGAATAGAGTCGACATCAACCAAAGCGACAGCAATTCCCTCTTCTTCATCAGTATCTTTGACCAGATAATTCTGATTTTCGACAATTAATAGATCTTTCACTGGTAACTGTGCAAGCGCCCATGAACGCACTTCAAGTGTTTTTATACCTTCAGCTATGCGAATACCATTTGGCGCGACAATCGAAAGAGCTAAAAACTGTCTTTTCGCAATAAAGACTTACTCTTCCGCTGCTTTAACGCGAATTCCATTGCCTTTAACTTTAAGCAAGTTTAAGCCTTTAATTGCCTTAATTGCTTCACGTGGGTTAGGCATTTCAACAAAACCAAAACCTTTCGATTTACCTGTGTCTTTATCAGTAACAAGAACACACGTTTCAACTTTACCAAATGCTTTGAATAACTCTAAAATTTCAGTTTCACTCACAGCACGATCTAAATTACGAACTAATATCTTCATTTTCTAACCTTAATTGGCAATAAAAGGGAGCAGCCAATATATATTTAAGTAATCACAGTGTCTTATACAGTAGTTTAATCCAGATCGATACCAAAACCTAAATTTACTGTAGGTGAACGGTTCCATTGCTTTTTGGCAAACGGCTGAGGTACTTGCCTATGAATCTTTGCCTGAACCAAATGTGTTGGAAGGTTATTTAGGAAATAACTTTCGATTTTACGGCCTTGCTCGTCATAATTGTCTTCTGACCATGTATTGAGGTTTTGCTTGGTCAAAATTAATTCATTTTCTGCACGTGTTAATGCAACATACAATACGCGGCGCTCTTCCTCGACATCGTCAAAATCGCCCTGTGCTCTTGCATAAGGATATTGATTTGGCGATACATGAGGTACATAACAGACTTTCTGCTCCGCACCTTTAGCTGAATGAATCGTAATTAAAGTGACTAAATCCTGATCAGCTGCTTTTTCAATTTCAGAAACTGAAATAGGTTCAAGCACATATTCTTCAAGAAATTCGCCCAAAGATGCATGTTTGCGTGCAAGTTGTTTGACCAAATCAAAGTCTTTTAACCGACGTGACCAATCTTTAGTTTTATAATTTTGTTCTAGCTGTTCACCTAAAGCATCAAGTGCTAAGCCAATACTTGCTTCAACATGCTGCTGTAATACATCTAGCTGTTTTAAAATTAAAATCGCTTGTAAGGGAACTTTTCCATGGCGCTCTAGACGCTTGCAGCGCTCCTCAACATCAGTAATTCCCATTAGCTCTTGAGCGAGCTTACTCGCTCCAACATCGCCAATACCGTCCCACAAGGTTAAAAAACGCATCCAAGCTAAATCATCGTGAGGGTTACTCACAATCCTTAGTAGGCTAAGCACATCCTTCACATGTGCCGACTCAAGAAGTTTTACACCACCAATAAAACGATAAGGAATTTCAGCAGCAATAAAAGCCCCTTCCAAATAACGAGCGCTATAACCAGAACGGACTAAAACCATATGGTCATACCAGCCCGCACCTTGCTGATGCCGTGTAATTAAGTCTTGCGCAATCCAATTCGCCTCTTCGAACTCGTTACCAAACAAATGTAGCTGTGGCTTTTGGCCTTGACCACGATGTGCTTGTAACTGTTTTTGATAATCAATTGGGCTATTTGCTAATAACCAGTTTGATAAATCTAAAATTTCTTGAGTCGAGCGGTAATTTAAATCCAGTGTATGAATGACTGCGTCAGGTATCCGCTCTTTAAAAGAATGGATATTTTCAAAGTCTGCACCACGAAAGCCATAAATTGACTGCGCATCATCACCAACACAAAACAGCTTCACTTTACCAATTAACGGCTGCAATAAAGCCCATTGCAAAGGGTTGGTATCTTGCATTTCATCAACCAGCAGTGCCTGACAAAAACCTGCAACCCAGTTGGTGAGTGCTTCCGAGTTTTGTAAATGTACAGCCACAATCGACAAGATATCGTCGTAATCTAAAAAATTACGTTCTCTTTTTCGCTGCTCATAGGTTTTCATCAAATCTGCGATTTGAGTTTTATGCTCATATGCATCTGGAAGCTGTTTGATTAATGCTTCCGAAAGCTTTGTTTGAGTATTTCGAGCATAAGAATATAAATCACACAGCTCTGCGGCTTTAGGCAAAACATTATCTTTATCTTTGCCTCTTAATAAACGAAACATGAGCAACTGATCATCGCGATCAATAATACTAAATTGATTTAACCCAAAAGCTTGTGGGTTACGGCGTAGTAAATACATACAAAAAGTATGAAAAGTTGAAGCTCGCAAACCTTTTGCTTGTGCTCCTACATGTTGCTCTACTCTTGCAACAATCTCACTCGCAGCACGTCGCGTAAAAGTTAAAATCTGAATTTGATTTGCTGGTAAGCCTTGATCAATTAAATAGGCTGCACGCGCAACAATCGTTTTAGTCTTGCCACAACCAGCACCCGCCAAAACTAAACAGTTCTGTGCGGAGGTAGTCGCTGCTTTTTTTTGCTGAGCATTTAGTTCATTAATTAATTTTGCAAGACTCATAACACATATCGCTAACACACCAAGGCATAGTTTAGCAGACCCAGAACAGAGATGGACCTTAGGCTTTTAAAAACAAAAAGAGCACTTAAAGTGCTCTTTGATTCGATATTGTTTTTTAAGATACTGTTTTTGAACTGGATGGAAGATGTTTGATAGCAGAAGCTAGACCAAGGAAATTAATTCCCTGAAATAAGATATCAACAGCAAGGAACATTCCCAGCACCCAAAAAGGTGAATCTTTAGAAACTAAAATTAAAATACCTGTAAATAGGGTGAGCAATCCTGAAAACAGGGTCCAGCCCCATCCGGTAATCGGCTTAAGTAAAATTGCATTTATAGTACGTATAGCCCCAGCAATAATCAGCGCTATCGATAATAGGCTTGTCAGCACCACTGCTGTGGTGACTGGGGTGGAAAATGCATAGTAACCAGCCATTAAATAGAGCACACCAAAAATTGCCCATAACCATCGGCTTGCACCTTTAAAAACACTCATAGCCGCGACGAGATGTAACACACCTCCGACCATCATGAGTATTCCAAATAAAAAAACGACAGAAAAAGTCGCAAATGGCAATGAACTAAATAAAATCAGACCAAAACCAATAAGCACAAAACCTAATATCAAATACCATTTACGGTCAGCATGTAACTGATTACGTACCAAATCATTACCTACAGTTTTCATCATGGCTACTCTTATTATCAGGTATTAGAATTTCATCTACCCAACAATAGTGATGTACTTCACACTTTTTGTCTGTATAAAATCTGCATCGTTTCTTAACAATTGATGTGGATAAAGCAGTATTTATCCACAGTTTTATTTCACCCAGCCAATTTCTCGGGCAGTAGGTAAACCTATGATCGTTTCTTGTAAATTATTGGGCATTTTACTACTCTGCTCAGATAAGGCAGTGCGACCTCCCATAATTTCAGCTTGAGTTTGCGGATAAAGAGGAATTTTTTCTGGTTGAGCATAGCCTAGAGGATAAACCGGCTGTCCTGTTTTTAAATCATATTTGTCCTGTGCTCCAAAGCCATGTAATAACTCATGAACAATCACGACCTGATTTTGTAAAGCTTGTGTTTTGGTCGCAAATAAATTAACACTACCAATACGACCTTTTTCTAAAGCAGTCGAATGGATCAAGACTTTCTGATAATTTGGATCATAATAATTTAAGTAAAGTTTGAGTGAGGCTCCACTATCCTCGGGTTGTTGTTGTCGCCATGCATAAAAACGAAACTTTAGGCTCCACCACATAACATGCAAGATATTGGCATTTTGAGGAACCTCAGGTGGTCGTTGCTGCAACTGTTGTCCTAAGCGAATTTCAAAGTTCCCTGATTGCCCGCGATAATGCTGTGCCCACTCATTTAAATAGTTTCTGATTGCCCAAAAATTTTCGTTTTTTAACTGATGAATATAGCTCTGTGTTGATTGTAAACCATCAGCATTCACTGGATGTAAAACGACTACAACTGTCTGATTCCAGTCTTGATTTTGATCTCGCCATGCCTGAACTGCCACAATCATTAAAATAATGAATAAGCATAAGACTCGAATGTTTTTCCACATTCTTGTTCCCCATAAAATTAAATTTTTCTTTTATTGTTTTAGACATAAAAAATGCTAGCTGAGCTAGCATTTTTTATTGTGGACTTGTTTAGCCCTCAACCCATTTACCATCTTGATAAATCAGGCTCCATTTGGTTTGTTTACCTTCTGGTGTTTCTGAACCTACATATTGTGATTGATTCTTACGGCTGAATTTCACAACTGTTGGATTCCCTTCAGGATCTACATCTGGGGCTTGCAAAATAAATTGATATTTTGGATCAAGCTGAGCTGCAACGCTTCGTAGCTCTGCAACTTTTGGTGCACGTGTTTCACGAATTTTCGGGAATTTACTTGCTGCCAAAAATAGACCAGCCGCGCCATCACGTAACACAAAAAAGTCATCATGCTTCGCTGAGCGTAAATGCTCCATCTTGATTGGTTCTACACGCGGTGGTGCAGGTTGACCACTTTTCAAGACTTTACGGGTATTATCACAGCTCGTACAAGCGAAATATGGACCAAAACGTCCCGTCTTAAGTTGCATTTCGCCATCACATTTGTCACATGGAATGGTTGGGCCATCATAACCCTTAATCTTAAACTCACCTTCTTCAAGCTCAAAGCCATCACAGTCTGGGTTGTTACCACATACATGCAACTTACGGCCACCATCAATCACATAGCTGTCCATGGCAGTGCCACATTTCTCACAGCGATGCTTTGACATCAAGTCTGCTGTTTCAGCACCATCATCATCAGATAGCGCAGCCAAAGACTCAACAGGTGTTAAGTTCAGTGTACCTTTACAACGTTCTTTAGGTGGCAAGTTATAGCCAGAACACCCTAGGAATACACCAGTTGTACCCGTACGAATCTGCATTGGACGTGAGCATTCAGGGCAATGTACTGCTGGTACTTCAACCGGTTGGTTACGGCGCATTCCCTGCTCACCCTGAGCATTGGTTAGGCGTTTCTTAAAGTCGCCATAGAAAGTGTCTAGCAACTCTTTCCAGTTACGCTCACCTGTTGCGACCTTATCAAGCTGTCCTTCAAGATCTGCCGTAAAGGCATAGTTCATCAGGTTATTAAAACTTTCATCCAGACGATCCGTCACAATCTCGCCCATTTTTTCGGCAAAAAGACGACGGTTTTCTAACTTAACGTAACCACGTTCTTGAATGGTAGAAATAATAGCTGCATAGGTCGAAGGACGGCCAATACTACGTTTTTCAAGCTCTTTAACTAAAGATGCTTCAGTAAAACGTGCAGGTGGTTTAGTAAAGTGCTGACTTGGATCGAGCTTTTCTAACTTTAAGATTTCACCTACTTTAATTGCAGGTAAAATAATATCGTCATCTGACTTATTCGCTCCGCGTACTTTAGTGAAGCCTTCAAATACAAGCGTACGGCCTTTCGCCTTTAACTCAACATTCGCTGCTTCAACAATCAAAGTAGAAGATAAATATTCTGCTGGTGTCATTTGACACGCAACAAACTGACGCCAGATCAAATCATATAGACGTTGAGCATCACGCTCTACACCCGCAAGTTGATCACCAGTAAGCGCAACATTTGACGGACGAATCGCTTCATGGGCTTCTTGAGCACCCGCTTTGTTACCGTAGCGGTTTGGCTTTGCCGGTATATATTTTTCACCATATTGGCTTTCAATATGTGCACGGACCATACTTACTGCATCATCACTCAAGAAAGTTGAGTCAGTACGCATATAGGTAATGAAACCCGCTTCATACAAACGCTGCGCCAACATCATGGTTTTCTTCACAGAAAAACCTAAACGTGTACTTGCAGCTTGTTGCAAAGTTGAAGTGATATAAGGCGCGCTTGGATTAACCTTAGTCGGTTTATCTTCACGTTGTGCAACTTTATATTCAGCACCTTTTAAAACATCTAATAAAGCATCAGTTTCAGCTTTATTTTTTAGCTTTAATGTTTTTCCAGCCTGTTTAACCGCTTCAAGACGAATATCATCTTTTTTAGAAACCGTATCTGCAAAAACTTGCCAATATTCTTCAGGAATAAATGCGCGAATTTCACGTTCACGTTCAACAACCAGTTTCACTGCAACAGACTGTACACGTCCAGCAGATAAACCACGGGCAATTTTTTCCCAAAGTAATGGCGAAACCATAAAGCCCACGACTCGGTCTAAGAAACGGCGTGCTTGCTGAGCATTTACGCGATTTAGATCTAGACGTGTTGGCTGTTTAAATGCTTCTTGAATGGCATTTTTAGTAATTTCGTTGAACACTACGCGGTGATAACGACTGTCATCACCACCGATAACTTCTCTTAGGTGCCAAGCAATGGCTTCCCCTTCTCTATCCAAATCCGTTGCGAGATAGATCGCATCTGCATCTTTGGCAAGTTTCTTTAGTTCAGCAACGACATTTTCTTTACCTGGCAGAACTTCATAATGAGCTTCCCAGCCATGCTCTGGATCAACTCCCATACGGTTAACTAAAGCTTGACTAGCTTTTTGTTCTTTTTCGGCTTCAGAGAGTTTGGTCCGAGCAGCCGGCTTTTTCTCTGTTGATTTACTGCCGCCCGTTGGCAAGTCACGTACATGACCTACAGAAGACTTTACAATGAACTGCGAACCCAAATATTTATTGATGGTTTTCGCTTTGGCAGGCGACTCCACAATCACTAAGGCACGTTTAGGTGCAGCAGGTGCAGTAGATGCTGTGCTTTGAGATGCAGAGCGCGAGGTATTCGCCATATAAAATGTTATTCCTATACCAATAAATTTAAAAATCAGGCTGTAGCCAAGGCCAACAGATAAGCCTTCATCTCATCTAATTGTGTTGCTCTTAGGTCTGATTCCTCATCCCAATAAAGTCCTACACAGTTTGCCTGCATATCAATAGCATAAATCCCTTTTAATGCAATGGGAGAATCATTAAATTTCTCATCACCCTGAATTACTTTTAACTTGCCGTCTATAACGCGAGCACGCATTAAAGATAAACGGGCATCAGGAATCAATACACTATAATAAGCAACCATGCTGGCACGTTTTTCAGTCGCCATTGGAACATGTGTCCATTCAGGTGCAACAATTACGCGTGGATGTAGCCCTATTTTGCGAGCTTTGTCACGCATAATACCAAGTGCCTTTTCACGAGGGCTCACTCTTAAACCAAAAATGGAGCCTAGTACGAAAAGAACAATGATAACGGTAACCCAAATTCCCATATTGTCCATAGCAAAACCTATTAATCTCTTTTATTAGAGTTGCATAAGCTGACCAGAAAACGCAAGTTACATGATAAAAATAATGCCCAATAAGATAGCAAGGCCCAAAATATCGGCATTTCACAGTGCAAATTGTGTGAGTTTACTCAGATATATTTAAGGATTCTGATTGCGATCAACAAGTGCCAATTTACCAAACTGATCAAGATGGGCATCTCCCCATGTTTTTAAAGCAAGAAGAATCTGCTCCAAACCCTGCCCTAAATCAGTTAAAGAATACTCAACCTTAGGTGGAACCTGAGGATAAACTTCTCGATGAATAATCCCGTCTTGTTCTAACTCACGTAGCTGATTAGTTAACATTCTTTGGGTAATGCTCGGAACGCGCTTTCGAATTTCATTGAATCGTAAAGTGCCTTCATTAAACAAATGCCAAAGAATGACGCATTTCCACTTTCCATCAATCAAACTAATGGCTGCCTCAACAGAACAACCTGGAAAGCAATCAAAACTAGAATGCCGTGCTTTTGCCATTTTACAGTATCCTTTTTGACACTATGAGCGTTATTTGTCTGTAGTCACCAAATTTAAGCTTACGTTATGATCAAACTCTCAACAAGAGGAATCATAATTATGAAAGCTGTGGCATATCAAAAAGCGGGTTCTATTACATCGCCAGAGGCACTTATTGACGTCGAACTAGAGACACCTGTTACAGAGGGCTATGATCTACTGGTTCGCATACAAGCAATTTCAGTTAATCCAGTCGACACTAAAATTCGTAAGAATGTCAGTGCAGAGAATAATCAATGGAAAGTTCTTGGCTGGGATGCAGCAGGAGTGGTTGAAGCAATTGGAGATCAAGTTTCTCAATTTAAAGTTGGTGATTTAGTTTGGTATGCAGGTGCACTCAATCGTCAAGGGAGCAATAGTGAATTACAGTTGGTTGATGAACGCATCGTTGGTCATAAACCGAAGTCTTTAGAACCTACCGAAGCGGCAGCTCTCCCTTTAACCGCAATTACGGCGTGGGAAATGTTATTTGATCGATTACAGGTCCCAAAGGCTGCCCCAAAAAATACTTCAATTTTAGTCATTGGCGGTGCTGGCGGAGTAGGTTCAATTACGATTCAACTTCTTAAACAATTGACTAATCTAACGATTATTACAACGGCTTCACGATCAGAAACACAAGAATGGGTTAAGCAACTCGGTGCTGATTATGTGTTAGATCATCTTCAACCTTTAGCACCTCAAATAAAGCAACTTGGTTTAAATGCACCTTTATACGTTTTTTCAACCACGCAAACAGATCAACATTTATCAGATATCGTAGAGTTGATTGCACCACAAGGCCATTTTGGACTGATTGATGATCCGGCACAGTTAGACATTAAACCTTTTAAATCTAAGTCCGTATCAGTTCACTGGGAGTTTATGTTTACTCGTTCTATGTATCAAACCCAAGACATGACTAAACAAAGTGAATTACTCAATGAGGTTGCAGAGCTTGTTGACGCAGGTAAAATCAAAACCACAGTTACGCAAACTTTAACCCCGATTAATGCACAAAACTTAAAGTTAGCTCACCAGCAAATTGAAAGTGGCACAACAAAAGGGAAGATCGTATTACATAGCTTTTAAGCTCAACTTACGACTAAACTCTAATAAAATGGCAAGTATTGAACTTGCCATTTTATTAATAATGGGGCGGTTTATTGGTTGATGGATCAAAAGGAGCAATACCTTCGGATAAATCTGAAGATTCCACCCGTTGATAAAGAAATTGCATTTGTTTTTTTAAATCAGCTATTTCTTGGGTCTGAATAGCGAGTTGTTGATTTAATTCTTCAACTAAATCATCCAAAAATGTAATTCGCACTTGCAAATCTTCAATGGGTGCGGACAATGACGCTTGATCATCATGATATGGTGGTTTAGTCATTTAAATCCTCATTTGAGATTCTGGAAAACATTATGGCCTATATTACCCTAAGGGATGTCCAACTTGCTTTTGGCGGACCTGCCTTGCTCGATGGCGCGAACTTTAATCTAGAACGTGGCGAACGAGTCTGTTTAATTGGGCGTAATGGTGAAGGTAAGTCTACTTTACTTAAACTCATCGAGGGAAGCCTATTACCAGATTCTGGTGAAGTTTCCATTCAAAATGGTTTAACTGTCTCAATGTTAGCCCAAGACGTTCCAATGGACTCAGGCAAAGTAGCCGACATTGTGGCAGATGGTGCCGGAGAAGCGGCAGAAGTACTCAGGGCTTATCATGAAGCGACCGACGCTTGTATGCTAGGAGATATGGAAGCCTGTGACCGTATGGGTAACCTTCAGCATAAACTAGACCAGTTAGACGGCTGGGCACTAGAGAACAAGGTAAATGCTCTTTTAAGTAAAATGGGGCTTGATCCAAATGCAGACTTAGCAGACTTATCTGGTGGACGTAAACGCCGTGTTTTATTAGCGCGCGCTCTTTTGACACAACCAGACGTATTACTGCTCGACGAACCGACGAACCATTTAGATGTTGAAAGTATTGAATGGCTAGAAAAATTCTTACTCGATCAAAATAATTTAACGCTTCTGTTTATTTCACATGACCGTTCTTTTGTAGATAGTATTGCAACTCGAATTGTTGAACTCGATCGTGGCGTTTTACGCACGTATGAAGGCAACTATTCACGTTATTTAGAGCTTAAAGCTCAGCAAATGGAAGCAGAAGAAAAACAGAATGCTTTATTTGATAAAAAATTAGCAGAAGAAGAGGCTTGGATTCGTCAAGGTATTAAGGCTCGTCGTACCCGTAATGAAGGCCGCGTTCGTGCTTTAAAAGCTTTGCGTGACGAATCAAAAGCACGTCGCTCACAACAAGGCAAAGTGAGTATGGCGACTCAAGACGCCAATCGTTCGGGTAAATTAGTCTTTGATATCGAAAACTTAAGCGTATCTTATGGTGACAATCTACTGATCAAAGATTTTTCTGCTCTTGTCATGCGTGGTGACCGTATTGGTTTAGTCGGTGATAACGGTGTTGGTAAAACGACATTAATTAAAGCCATTTTAGGTACAATCGAACATGGTGGTTCAGTTAAAACAGGCACCCAGTTGGAAGTTGCTTATTTTGACCAATTGCGTAATGCCTTAGACCTTGAAAAAACAGTCATGGCCAACGTTTCAGAAGGCTCTGATTTTGTTGATGTGAATGGTAACCGTCGTCATATTTACAGCTACCTTCAAGACTTCCTATTTTCACCTGAACGTGCCCGTACTCCAGTAAAAGCACTTTCTGGTGGTGAACGAAATCGTATCTTACTGGCTAAATTGTTGCTCAAACCGTCCAATCTGATTGTAATGGATGAGCCAACCAATGATTTAGACATGGTTACACTCGAGCTTCTCGAAGAAATGTTATCCGATTACAAAGGAACCTTGCTTCTCATTAGCCATGACCGTGCCTTTATGGACAACGTGGTAACGTCGACGTGGGTATTTGATGGTAAAGGTAACATTGCAGAGTACATCGGTGGCTATCAAGATTATTTACAACAGCGTCCAGATGATAAAGTTGTAGATCAGAAATCTGATGTAAAAAAAGCTCAGGCAAAAGCTGAAGCTGAAAAAGCCGCAGCTCAGAACAGTGTTAAAAAAGTCAAACTTAGTTATAAAGATCAGCGTGAACTTGAACAATTACCCGCTGAAATTGAAAAGCTGGAAACTGAACAAGCTGAACTTTCAAATAAATTAGCTGATGGTTCATGGTTTGTGAGTAATGCTGATGCAGCAACAAAAGCAAGCCAACGTCTTACGGAAATTGACGAGTTATTACTTGAAAAATTGGAACGCTGGGACGTACTTGAACAAATGAGTAAAGGAAACTAATCAGCTTTACTTTCCTAAAAAGAACGTAAAAAGAGCCTCCTTAAATTTAGGGGGCTTTTTTATATTGCGAATATAAGCTTTTTAAAAATCAAATCCTATACATCACATAATGGTAATCGATTATATCTTTTCTATTTTCAGTATTTTAAAAATAGCCTTAGACTTGAATATAAGATTTATAAAAATAATTATGCTATACCTAACAACATAATAATATTGGAGTGTTTTCGCATGCTGGAGCTTTCTCAAATTTTGGCATTTGGACTAATTTGTTTGGCGATGGTACTCACTCCTGGCCCCAATATGATTTACCTGATTTCCCGCTCAATTTGCCAAGGGAAAACAGCAGGATTTATCTCTTTAGGCGGCGTAGCTGTAGGTTTTATCTTTTATATGCTTTGCGCATCTTTTGGTATTACGGCGTTAATTGTCGCTGTTCCCTACGCTTATGACACCATTCGGATTGCTGGTGCAATTTATTTACTTTGGCTTGCATGGAAAGCACTACGACCAAATGCCGCCCCTATTTTTAATCTAAAAGATTTATCAGTAGATTCCCCAGCTAAACTTTTTTTAATGGGTTTTGCGACCAACTTGCTTAATCCTAAAATTGCCATTATGTATTTATCTTTACTGCCACAGTTTATTCACCCCCAACAAGGCAGTATTTTATGGCAATCAATTCAACTTGGTACAATTCAAATTTTTGTAAGCGTTTCAGTAAATGCTCTTATTGTACTTTCTGCAGGTAGCATTGCACTTTTTCTACAACAAAAGCCTCTTTGGGCAAATATACAACGCTGGCTCATGGGAACTGTATTGGCCGGCCTCGCTGTTAAAATTCTTTTAGAAAATCGCCGATAACCCAGCCTTCTTATTTCATCCTCTCTTAACACTCAATTGAACAGTGTATTACGACGATAAATTCAGTTCGTGATACACTTTTGCCAGTTTTAACTTTTTGAAATCTTTTTATCGTTATGAGCCAAAAGCAGCCTTATACGCCCGGTGAGTTTCAATGGTCCTTTTTATTGCCTAAATATTGGGGTGTTTGGATTGCTATTGTTTTTTTAATGCTTTTGGCTATTTTACCGTGGGCCATACAATGGCGTCTGGCGCATGGTGTAGCGAATCTGGCTTGGAAATATTTAAAATCACGCCGTAAAACAACTATTCGTAATTTAGAAGTCTGCTTTCCTGAATGGTCTGCCGATAAAGTTCAGCAACAAGCGCAACAAGTTTTTGTCGACATGATGCTAGGCGTGTTTGAAACATTAAATGCTTGGTATAAACCTGATTGGTTCAAAAACCGAGTTACTATTGAAGGTTTAGAACATATTACAAATGCTCAAGCTCAGGGTAAAGGTGTTTTATTACTAGGCACTCATAGCACGCTTCTTGATGCAGGCGGCTATCTTTGTGCTCAATATTTTGAACCTGATGTTGTCTATCGCCCTCAAAACAACCCCTTACTCGACATGCTGATTTATCGTTGCCGTGGCACAATTTATAAAGCACAAATCGATCATGACGATATGCGTGGTTTAATTCGTCACCTTAAAGATGGCGATGCAATTTGGTATAGCCCAGATCAAGACTTTGGGCTCAAACAAGGCGTGATGGCACCTTTCTTTGGTGTACCAGCAGCCACAGTCACTGCACACCGCCGCTTATTGAAAATCTCAAAAGCAGTTGCTGTACCTTTATATTTCTACCGCCATGGAGACCTTAAGAACCCGAAATATCATGTTCTGATTGAACCTGCGGTCGACAATATGCCAAGTGAAGATGAAGTTGATGATGCAACACGCGTCAATAAAATTATTGAAAATCAACTTAGAATCGCACCAACTCAATATATGTGGTTCCACCGTCGCTTTAAAACACGTCCTGAAGGATATGAAGAAATCTATTAATAATCCTCAGTAACGGCCGCACGGTAGTAATAAACATCTAAATAATATCCAGTATGTACTATCGTGCGAAGGCGACAAGGATGTCGCCCGTTGGACTACGACATCACGGATGTGTCGTTAGTCCAACAAATGGTTTTGTTACTTTTGCCAAAACAAAAGTAAGGAGTAAACTCCAAATATTGAATGAATAAACTGCAAGACTCCGCTTTGCTACAACCTAAAGGCAAAAATAATGAAAGTGATGCAACTTCTCCCAGAACTCAACAGCGGTGGCGTAGAACGCGGCACACTTGAAATCGCACGTGCGCTTGTTGCACAAGGCCATCAGTCTATTGTTGTGTCCAATGGCGGGCGCTTAGTTTCACAGCTCGAAGCTGAAGGTTCTACTCACCTAACACTACCGATTCATAAAAAGTCACTTTCAAGCCTGTGGCAGATCCGGCCTTTACGCCAGCTTATTGAACAGCATCAGCCCAACATTGTTCATGTCCGTTCTCGTGTACCTGCATGGTTAACTTATTTTGCTTTAAGAAAAATACCTAAAAATAAACGCCCTCATCTCATTAGCACGGTGCATGGCTTCTACTCAGTCAATCGTTATAGCGCAATTATGACTCAAGCCGAGAAAGTCATTGCTGTTTCTGACAGCGTGGTTAAATACATCACTGACCATTATAAAAACTGCCCTCCCCAAGATATTGTTCGCATTTATCGAGGGATTGACCCAGCTGCTTTTCCGCATAACTATCACCCTCCAGCACAATGGTTTAATCAAGTTTTTAATGACTTTCCTGAACTCGAAAATAAATTTTTACTTTGCTTACCTGGCCGTATTACACGTTTAAAAGGCCATGAAAGCTTAATTGAACTTATGCAAAAACTAGGTGAACAATATCCTCAACTACATGCGGTTGTGGTCGGCGGTGCTGATACAAAAAAACAGGCCTATTTAAATGAGCTGCAAAGCACCATTCAAAGTAAAGGACTTGCAGATAAAATTACCTTCGTAGGACATCGCTCAGATATACGTGAATGGCTCGCTTTTAGCGATATTGTCTTATCACTATCTAATCAAGCTGAAACATTTGGTAGAACAGCCTTAGAAGCGCTCTCAGTAGGTACACCAGTCATTGGCTGGAACCGTGGAGGTGTTGCCGAGATTTTATCTAATGTCTATCCACAAGGTCTTGTTGAAGTAGAAAATGAAACGGCTTTACTGGAAACAGTGAAAAAACATATTGAGCAGCCTCAAGCCGTTGACCCCGTTACTATGTTTAGCTTGAAAGACATGTGTGATCAGACACTAGCTCTATATGAGTCAGTACTAAAATGACTCCATAAAAAAACCCGCGATCAACGCGGGTTTTTATTACAACTAGAAAAAGTCTGGTTTATTTAAACGATGCTTCATAAGCTGCTGCTTTTTCAGAGTCGTATTGTTTTTCCCATTTACTAATTACAAGTACTGCAAGTGCATTACCTACAACGTTCAACGCTGTACGTGCCATATCCATGATACGGTCAACACCTGCAATAAATGCCAAGCCTTCTACAGGAATACCAACACTACCTAATGTGGCAAGTAACACAACAAATGATACGCCAGGAACACCCGCAATACCTTTAGAAGTAATCATTAAAGTTACAACTAAAATGACTTGTTGGCTAATTGACATTTCGATACCGTAAAGCTGTGCAATAAAGATTGCTGCGATACTTTGGTAAAGCGTAGAACCATCAAGGTTAAATGAATAACCTGTTGGAATAACAAAACTAGAAATTGCTTTAGGCGCGCCATAAGCTTCCATCTTTTGCATAATACGCGGTAAAACTGTTTCTGAACTTGCAGTTGAAAATGCCAAAATCAATTCATCTTTTAAAATCTTAAGTAAGATAAAGATATTAATTCCGAACATTTTTGCAGTTAAACCAAGTACCACTAAAGCAAAGAACAAAATCGCACTATATACCAATACGACTAACTTGCCCAAAGGAATAAGTGAAGCGAAACCAAAGTTTGCAACGGTTACTGCTATCAGGCCGAATACACCCACAGGCGCATACTTCATGATGATATGCGTTACGCGGAACATTGTTTCTGAAACTGCATGAAACACATTCAACAATGGGTCTTTAGTGGTTGCTGGTAATGAAGATAACCCCACACCAAATAACACAGCAAAGAAAATCACAGGTAACATTTCGCCATGCGCCATTGAACTAATAATGTTCGTTGGGATAAGCGATAATATTGTTTGAATAAGACCATGTGACTGAGACTGAACTTCTTCAGTTGTATGCTTGTATTGAGAAATATCTGACTGCACCAACTGAGACATATCAATGCCTGAGCCTGGGTGGAAAATATTTGCTGCAACCAAGCCAACCAAAATAGCAATAGTCGTAATAATTTCAAAATAGAGAATGGTTTTAAAACCAAGTCGTCCTAAACTTTTCGTACTGCCAACACCGGCAATACCTAAAATTAAGGTTGAGAAAACGATTGGAATAACAATCATTTTAATCAAGCTAATAAAAATCTTACCCAATGGAGCAAGAAAATTATTCACAATACTATCTTTGATTTCAGGCTGGTTATGTAAAACAGCCCCGACAACTATCCCTAGGATTAAAGCAATTAAAATTTGCCAAGCAAGGCTAAATTTAAAATTCTTCATAAGACAATCCTTATGCACCGCAAAGTATCAAATATGAGAGGGAGAAGACCACTAGCTAAGAGTGAAACCTCAATATGTACAGTAATTTCCAAACAGAAACTTAAATGCACAAACAAATCACAGCTCGCCGCTCCGGCGAGATAAACAACAATGCCTGTTGACGATCCAACATGTCAACGATCGGCACATTCTATTGAGATTTGCCAATTAAACAACCCCAATTTATATCTAAATAAAACAAATACCATGCTGATAGATAAAAAAACTAAAAAAACAATTACTTAAACAGAATAAAAATTGTATCTCTTCCTAAAAAAACAGCCAAAGTATTAGAAAAACTTACTATTGATATGCGTAGTTAAAAAGTTTTAAAAATTAAATATTTCTTAAAAAGAACAAAAATTACAATAACTTGTGACTATCTATTCAATAAACAATGTCTAGAATTCACTTTATGAAAGGCTCAGGTAAATGCAGTTAACTTATGCCGAAAAATATAGAATGAATCTCTTTCCGTCTCAGCTATAAAAGCTACAACCTACCCTTTAAATATTTTAAATCTAACCATAAGCCAAATTATGAAGGGCCAAAAAACCGTATTGATAATATCGTGTACACTTGCGCCAACTCGCCAATAACCGTAATTTATCAGATCATCACGGGCATCAAACAACTCTGCACCAATAGCAATAATAATAGTTGCCCATATTGCCCAAGACGATTTCAATTGACGATGATGAAAAAAGGCAACTATAAAAAATACAGCTAAGCCGGCATAGATATGTAAGGCATCACGCGCTAAATCAGTTAAATTAACAATATAAATTTTGAACTCTTGAAAGTTTGATAAATACATAGCTGTTTATTTTCTTGATATTTAAAAAAGCATAACCCGAGTTCTGCGTCCTGCAAAACTCGGGTAAATGAGGTTGTGCTTTCAGGTTAATCGTTATTTTTATCGTTTCCGTTCCAACATCTGATCCGTGATGCTATTCCATATCAGCTTAATGTATCCTTACGTGGGATCGTCCATTCCCGTTTCCGTGTGCCGATGAATGTAGAATACGTTTTTTATAACCATCTGCCTATTCGCCCTAGACTCAAATCTTTGTACGATATTGCTTACATTTCATTTTCATATACTTTTCTCTTTATAAGGCTGTGCGATTTCATCAGTCACTATTTTCTCTTCTTTTTCAGCCTTTGCAATTCCTTCTTGTATAGCGGTTTGAGCCTCTTCTTCATCGGTTTGAGTTTGTTCCAATTCTTCTTGAACTTGTTCAAATATCCGACCGGTCTGCAAAACGACATACACAGGAAAATGATCAGATCCAATATGTGGCAAACGTTGCATTTTAACTAAACCAAAGTCTGTACTATGAAAAATATGGTCTAAAGACCAACGCAGTAATGGATAATCTGCATGAAAAGTATTAATGAAATGTCGGCCAACCCGTGGGTCAAGTAATCCGCTAATCCGCTGAAATAAACGTGTAGTACGTGACCACGCTACATCATTTAAATCCCCCATCACAATACAGCTTTCATCTAAGTCTTTAATCTGATCCCCAACAATTAAAAGTTCGGCATCTCGTAAAGTCGAATCTTTCGCTTCAGTTGGGCTCGGTGGCTTTGGGTGCAAACAATAGAGTTGAACTGACATTCCTGAACGCAGCGTTACAGTGGTGTGAATCGAAGGAATTTCATCACTTAAAATAAATTTAACTTCAGTATTAGATAAAGGTAAACGGCTATATAAATGCATTCCATATAAATTATCTAAAGGCACAGGAACACGATACGGGTAGTTTTGTTCAATTCCGTTTAAAGCATTTTCCCATATCTTGTCACTTTCTAAGGTAAGCAGTAAATCAGGCTGTAATGTCTGAACCTGTTCAAGAAGTAAATGATATTTATCATTAGGGGTTAGAACGTTAGATACAATCAATGAGATCTGCTTTTGAGGATCTAATTGAGACCGTCTCACCTGTTTAACCTGTTTTTTCCAGAGCAAGGTATAAGGCAAAACCATTTTAAGCTGATAGGCGATGGCAGCGATGAGCACAGCAAGCAATATTTCACGCCATAGATTCCATTCGGTAGGCCAAAACAGCATGCCCACAAAGGCTAATAGTCCAACAAATAAAATCTGCAAACGGGGGAAATCGGCGCCTCGAAACCACCACTCATCACGAGGAATAAGTGACCAGAAACTTAACCAAATCACCAGACCAGCTAAAACTTCGATATAAATCATTGAATTTTCTCTTTTAAGATGATTTGATTTTTAAATTTTTTGTCATCTTTATCAATTTTGTATGTAACATAAACAAGATATTCTACTCAATAAACATGGTGTTTTCTTTCTGTAACGCTTGCAGTTGTGGACACTTTTGATACACTCAACTCCCCCTAACAATTTTAACGCACCGAGGCAAAATGACATGAAAGTAGGTCTGGTCGGTTGGCGCGGGATGGTCGGTTCCGTCCTTATGCAACGTATGGTTGAAGAGAATGATTTTGCTCATATTGAGCCATTTTATTTCTCTACCAGTAATGCAGGTGGTGAAGCTCCTTCATTTGGTGGTAAGACTGCCCCAGCACTTATGGAAGCTACAGACATTAATAGTCTGAAGCAAATGGATGTCATTATTACCTGTCAAGGTGGTGACTATACGTCTGAAGTTTTCCCACAGTTAAAAGCAACTGGTTGGAATGGCTACTGGATTGATGCAGCCTCTACTTTACGTATGTCAGATGATGCAATCATCGTTCTTGACCCAGTAAACCTTAACGTTATCAAAGACGGCTTGGTTAACGGCACCAAAACTTTCGTTGGCGGTAACTGTACAGTATCGCTTATGTTGATGGGTGTAGGTTCACTTTTCCAAAATAATTTGGTTGAGTGGATGACTGCTATGACTTATCAAGCAGCATCAGGCGCTGGCGCACAAAACATGCGTGAGCTTATTACTGGTATGGGCTACTTATATAACAATACCAAAACATTGTTAGATGATCCTAAATCTGCAATTTTGGATATTGATCGTCAAGTTGCTGAGTTACAACGTGGTGAAGGTTTCCCATCTGCTAACTTTGGTGTGCCATTAGCTGGATCGTTGATTCCTTACATTGATAAGCAACTTGAAAGCGGTCAGTCAAAAGAAGAGTGGAAAGGTCAGGTTGAAACCAACAAGATCTTGGGTAATTCACAAATTGTTCCAATTGATGGTCACTGTGTCCGTATTGGCGCGATGCGTTGTCACTCTCAAGCATTGACGATCAAGTTGAAAAAAGATGTCCCACTTGATGAAATCGAAGATATGATTCGTACTTCAAACCAATGGGCGAAAGTTGTACCAAACACTCGTGAAGCGTCTATGACTGACCTTACACCTGTTGCTGTAACTGGTACTTTAACTGTACCTGTTGGCCGTTTGCGTAAACTTAATATGGGTAAAGAATATTTAGGCGCATTCACAGTAGGTGACCAATTACTTTGGGGCGCTGCTGAACCTTTACGTCGCATGTTACGTATCTTAGTAGAATATAAGAACTCATAATTTGGTCTGAATTATTCAGTCAAAACAAAAAGCCGATCACATTAGATCGGCTTTTTCGTAACTGGTTTGTGAAAAAATTACAATTTATTTACATTTCATTATTGTATAATTTTGAACGACTTTACGACTTATTAGGTCATGGATTGAGATGACTGTTTATAACAAATTAAAAATTGCCATTTTCACCATTATGTCTTCGCCTTCTATTTATGCGATTACATTAGACCCTATACAAATTCAGTCCGCACCCGGCGATTTGTTATATGCAGAAATGAACTTCCAGCAAGCTGATCCCAATTCCACTTTGCAAGTCAGTTTAGCAACCCCCGAAGATTTAAGTGCTTTGGGCGTAACTCATCAGCCGCCGGGAAATCTTAATTTTTATACACGCCAAAATGGACAAGGTTCTGGGGTTATTGTTATTACCTCATCCCGCCCTGTTATTGATCCTGAACTCAATATTGTTGTAAAAATCAGTGAAGGCTCTGCAACTCGTTTGCAGCATATCAAAACTGTAATTAAGCCCTCTTCTATAAAAAAGACCGAAAATAACGAAAGTACTTTATCACCTCAGCTTGTCCTGAATGAAAAGGATATTGCTTTAAATCTGCCAGAAAGTACCCAATATGCTTCATCAACTTCGCCCCCAACTACAATAAACTCAAATAGTGAACAAAGTCTTAATATCAACGCTGGGACTGCCCCCGCGATAAATACGAATTCAACTCCCTCACTTAGCGAAAAATCTTCGGCTCAGGCAGCTCAACAAATTGCAATAAGTCCTACTCCTGATCAGGCGAAAACAAAAGCTCTCACTAAGTCAGATGCAAATAATTCACCAAAACCGTCGGTTAAAAATTTAGCAGTACAAAAGAAGTCTGTTCCATCCAAAAAGCTCAGTCAAAATTCTGCAAAGAAACAAACCCTAAGTCCGTCTAGAGGACCAATAACTTCAAGTAAATATGTAGTACAACACAATGAGTCTTTATGGAGCATTGCTAATCGTATTGCAGCGAAAACCAAACAGCCAGTTGCAAAAGTCATGCATGATATTCAAAAACAAAATCAGCATGCTTTTATTCAAGGCGATGTAAACCGTTTACGTCAGGGAATCGCTCTAAAACTCGCCCATACTCCTGCCACTCAAAATCAGCAAAATAAATCAAAAACAGAAATAACGCGTACTAAAAAATCACCTTCTGGCCAAGCTAAATACCGTTTGCAACAAGCAGAAATGAGTATCGTGGCTGAAAACAGCCAAAATTCTACCCATGGAAGTGCTAAAAAGAGCACACAACAAAGTCAAAACAATACTGAGTTAGCAGTAAAAGTTATGACAAAAAGAGAAAAAAACGTTACATTACAAAGGAATGTAACCAAACTGAATCAAACTTTACGTTTAAAAGACCAGCGTATTCAACTTTTGAATGCACGTTTGGCAGAGTTACAACAGCAGTTACAAGCACAGCAGCAAACTCATAAGCAAAAACATTAAGTTAAAACCAGAGTTAGCTCGCTTTATATTGCAAATATTTATTTTTTAAGGGGAAAGTAATGCTATATGTGATTCCGTTCATCATATTACTCGTGGTCGCTGTTATTTTAAAAAAACGCGAGAATAGCCAGAAACAAGAGGCCACCTCCCCTAAAATGCTAAATAAAAAAACCAATAAAAAAGCAAACTCTAAATCGAGTAAAAACTCCCGTGAAAAAAGTAAAGCACATGAGGTAGAAGAAACACTTCTATCTATTCCACAGAGCAGTCCTGTTCCAGAAGCTGTACGTCAAAAAATCCAACAGCTCATTCAAGAAAAGCAATATTCAGCCGCTGAAGCTCAAGTGAATCAGGCGTTAAAAAAAGATAATACTCAACATGAGCTTTATTTATTATTGCTTGAAGTTCATATTGCACAGAAAGATGAATTTGCCATAACGCAATTGATTAGTCATATTCGTAGCTTGACATTAAATAAAATAGTGGCTCAAGCAGAAACTAGACAAAAAGAATATGAGTCTTCAAGACAATCTGATGCCATCGATTTCCCTCAAGCTCAAACATATAAAGAACCAAAAAATACACCTGACACAACAGCTCAGTTTGACCAATTAACAACAAGTTCTTCTGAAGCTTCTTTCGATGACTTGCAGAAAGACTATGCACCTGTAAAGCAAGAACCTGTTGTTGAAGTTGAACCTCTAGAATTTAATTTCTCATTTGAGCAAAAAACAACAGAAGTCGATTCTGCTAAACCTGAAGATAAAATTAGCACTGAAACAGACAGTGAAACAAATGACTTAAATACTTTAGAGTTTTCATTTGATTTAGAGTCTATCCCAAATAAAGCAGAAAAGTCTTTTGAGACTACCTCTGAATTGTCTGTTGAAACAATCAAAATTGATACAACCGCTACGCCAGACATTGATCTTGATTTTAGTGATTTTTCAATAGATAAAGACACTGCTTCACAAAGCAATATCTCTCAAGAAACCGTCTTAGAAGAAAATATTCAAACTCAGCCGTTATCAATTGAAACCCTTGAGTTTTCGTTAAACCCTATAGAGTCTGAAGATAACCAACCGAATTTAAATGAATCAGAACTTAGTCTTGAAAACAACGACCCACTTGTCCAAGCTTTTCCAGAATTAAAACAGTTAGATGAAAATGAACTCGACTTACAACTTGCAGAGCAGTACATCAAGTTAGGTGCTTACCCAGCCGCTCATGCTTTGTTGGCAAGTAATGAGCAAAAATTCAACACAGAGCAACAACAACGTGCGAAAAATCTACTAAATCGCATAGCTTCTTAAAGCTGATCGTTTTACCATAAGCAGTCAAAGATGACTGCTTTTATGCCTGAAAAAGATGAAAAAAATAGCCTTATTTTATATGGGTGGTACTTTTGGTTGTGTAGGTGAACCTTTAGCGCCTATGCCTTATGACCAGTTTTTGCCTCAACTTGAGAAAGTTATACCGCCTCACTTAACGGTTGACTGTTTTGCTGCACCCAATATTGTAGATAGCAGCGCTTGTACAGCGCCTGATTGGCTACGTCTTATTCAACGTATACAACAGCTCCAACTCGAAGGCTATCAGCACTTCGTCGTTATTCATGGTACAGATACACTCAGTTATGCTTCTGCGACTCTAGCTCGTTTTTTAGGACAGAGTTGTCATGTGGTTATTACTGGCAGTCAATATCCTCTTCTTAACATTCAAGGAGATAATACCCGTGAGTTTACTGATGCAATTGATAATTTATATCTTGCATTAGAGCAGGCGATTAGCTTACCAGTGGGTACTTACCTTGCTTTTCATCATCAAGTATTTCATGCACAAACTGTGTTAAAGACACATACGACTGAACTTGACGCTTTTTCCGGCCTTAAAGCTGAGTCTGAATTTACACCTCAGCAAAATAGGCTGATTGTGCAAGATACGCAAATCGAGCGTGCAGCATCTTTTCAAATTTTGAATTGGATGATGCAACCTATCGCGACTACTCAACTTGTTCAGCAATTACGAAACTTACTGCCAGCCCCACCTCAATTTTTAGTATTACAGGGTTTTGGTACTGGAAACATAGCCGTTAATCAAGAGTTACTAGCAACATTAGATGAGCTCTATACACATGGCTGCGTTCCAGTTCTTACCACTCAGGTTACCTTTGGTGGTATTGATCAACGCTATGCGATTAGTGAGTGGACCAAAACTGCAAAAATTGTCATTAGTGATGCACATAGTCATGCAGATCTCTATGCAAAAGCACTTCAAATCTATTTAAAATACTCAACCCCAGAACAGTGGCTCAGCCATTGGAACGAAAATTTGCATTAAATAGAGGTAAAGCTATGCAACGTTATGCAGTCGGTATTGAATTTAGCGGAGTTCAATATCGAGGTTGGCAAACACAACAGCCAGGCGTTGCCAGCGTACAAGAAACTATTGAACGTGTGCTTAGCAAAGTCGCAAATGAACCTATAGCACTTCATGGTGCTGGTCGTACCGATGCAGGAGTACATGCGACAAATATGGTGGCACACTTCGATACGCATGCCATTCGTCCAGAAACGGGATGGTTAAGAGGAGCAAACAGCCAGCTACCTAAAGATATCTCCATTCAGTGGATTAAACTGATGGATGAAAGTTTTCATGCCCGCTTTAAAGCGACTGCTCGACGTTACCGCTATATTATATATAACACGTCTCATCGGCCTGCACTATTACATAAACAGGTTACTCACATTTATCAACAGTTAGATGTGAAAAAGATGATTGAAGCAGCTAGCAAATTTGAAGGGACTCATAACTTTGAAAGCTTCCGCGCAGCAGCCTGCCAGTCAAATCAGCCTGTTCGACATGTAAAACATTGCCGTTTATTTGAACATGGGCGCTATTTGGTTCTAGATATTCAAGCAGATGGCTTTTTACACCATATGGTTCGCAATATTGTTGGATGTTTACTCGAAATTGGTCAAGGCATGTATGAAGTTGACCATATCGATGCAATGTTTGCTGCACAAGATCGTAAGGCGGCAGGAGTCACTGCGCCACCAGATGGTCTTTATTTTATTCAGTGTAACTATCCTGAGCAATTTGATTTGCCACAGCCACCACTTGGCCCACATTGGCTAAACTTACCTGAGTAAGCTTAGCCTGCTCGACTTATACTTATCTAGCGATGCTGTTTACGTTTCCGGTATTCAACTGGTGTCTCATTTGTCCAGCGTTTGAATGCCCGATAGAACGTACTTGGTTCAGAGAAGCCTGTTAAATATACAATACGTTCAACACTCTCACTGGTATTGGCCAAAAGCTTTTTAGCCAAACGGCAACGATAGTCAGAAAGTATTTGCTGAAAACTGGTATTGGCTTCGCTTAGCTGAGTACGTAAGCGGCGCGGTGTAATATTTAACTGAGCTGCAACTGTCTCTAAAGTTGTTTCTCCGCTTTCCAGCGTTGAACCAATTGCTCTACGAACTTCACCCACCAAATCATAACGCGCTAATTCTTGTAGTTTTTCAATCGCAAGCTGCTCATGCAATTGCAATAACTCAGGCTCTGCTTGCCAAAGCTGAAAATCTAGAATAGCTGGATCAAAATATAAACGCGTTTCTTTTTGACCTAAACTGACCGGACAACCATATACGCGGAAATACTCATCCTCGGCTGCGCCTTCGTTGAAGTTAAAATCGATAAAAATCGGGTGAAATTGACCTTCGGTAATAAACTTAAAAAATCTAAGGATGCCCGAAATTGCACATTCAGAGAAATGTCGATTAACAAGATTATCAGCACCGGTCTGTTCGCCATTGGTTAAATAACAGCGCCCTTCTTCAATCACCAGTTTCGCATCGAATGCATCACTAATGAGGCGCTGATAAGCCAAAGCCCGCTTTAGGCCTTCACCAAAGGTATCACTACTAATAAATAGATGTTCAATGACCTGACCACGATACAAAGGCAAATGCTCGCCTAAATGCAGACCGATATCTGGATCTTTACTGACTTCCTGAGCAGCAGTCCAAAAGGCGTACTGTGCACTTAACGGTGTACGTGCATTTGTATCAACCTGATTTAAAGCAACTCCCGCTTTGGTTAATATTTCTTCTGTTGGCAATCCCGCACGACGAATCGCTTGATAGCCAAAGCGTAATACAACTGATGCATCTGTTAGCTGACCCACGCAGTGCCCTTCCATGTAGATACTTCATTGATATTTAGGGCCGTTGACTTTTACGCAATTAACAGTCCCTAATAACTATGATTTTAGATTAGCGTTGATTGACCGAACTGACAACAGAATTACACTTCTTTTGTGAAAAAAATTACATCTTTTTTTATTAGTCATACTTTAACCAGATGCTTGAGTAGAAGTATGTCTATCTTGTTTTTTTTAAATAAATTGACTATAATTTGCGCCTTCCCAATTTGATCATCAGGTAGGCTATGGCCAATAAAGAGGAACTCATTGAGTTCGAAGGCGTTGTCACCGAAACGCTTCCTAATACGATGTTCCGTGTACGTCTTGAAAACGGTCACGAAGTTATTGCACACATTTCTGGTAAAATGCGTAAACACTATATTCGTATTCTTACTGGCGACAGTGTAAAAGTCGAAATGACACCATATGACTTGACTAAAGGTCGTATTACGTACCGTGCTCGCTAATTAGTGAATGCAAAAAAGCCACTTCATAATGTGGCTTTTTTATTGCGTCATTTATTCACTTAAGCGACTGGTTTTACATCCTACCGTTTGGCATTCACGCAACCTTTCTTGCAGCCAATGGTTTCTTTCCTGCGTTGTCTGTAAACGACATTGCACGTCTACGCTATTCCTATTTGAATCTGTACACTCAGCATCACGTTGACGTATCCATGCGAGCTGAGATTTCTTAAGAATATTTTTTTGCGCGGTATTTAACTTTACTCGCAATGCTTGATAATTCTTATTCAGGTCTGCATCTGCACTCGCATAAATTTTATTTGTACAATAAATATCATCATAAGTATTACGGGCACTATCACAGTTATCAGCGTAGACGACAGTCATTCCTAAACTGCATAA
Organism: Acinetobacter calcoaceticus; assembly: GCF_900520355.1. Taxonomy (NCBI): domain Bacteria; kingdom Pseudomonadati; phylum Pseudomonadota; class Gammaproteobacteria; order Moraxellales; family Moraxellaceae; genus Acinetobacter; species Acinetobacter calcoaceticus. The sequence continues at coordinate 3,472,447 of NZ_LS999521.1, forward strand.
AAATGCAAAAGCAATTTTTCTCATACTTTTCTTCCTTAAGTTTTCTATGAAATTATTATTAGAACGGTTTGAATGTAAGGATAAGTCTAAAGATAAGTACACCTTTCATTTATCATAATCTTCCTTTTTTACTTTACAAGCATTCAAATCCAACCTATTGTTCTTTAATAACAAATATAATTTTTTTATTGAGATAAAAATGAATATAGATACCCGATATCAAATTGGCCTACTTTGTTTAATCATGATGAATGTGAACGGTTGCACTAGCCATCCACACCAATCTGTAAATTTACAAGAATATTTAAAAGGGTTTCTCGGCAAACCTGCCGCAACCATTCAACAAGATCTAAATCTAAGAAGTCTTGGTTTTCAGGTATTAAAAACACCGCAAAAAACGCAAGATCAGCTGATTTATACCATTCTACGGCCGATAAATATCCCAATTCCTATGGTGAGTAATGTCGATATGAGAGGTAATTCGGTCGCTATACAGTCAGGTAATCTTGGTGGTAATTCTTACGATGTGAATTTCAACTGCAAAGTTATTTTTCAGCTTAAGAATAATATTGCACAGTCTATTCAATATGAAGGTAAAGCTTGCTAAAACATAGGCATAAAAAACGCAGCGTTGAGCTGCGTTTTTTTATAAGAAACTTTTAAGCAAGAGCAGCGACAACTGCCTCACCCATCTCGGCTGTACCCACTTTTGTCATACCTTCAGACATAATATCTGCTGTACGCAAGCCTTGATCAAGTACTTGACCTACCGCATCTTCAATTGCTTTTGCGGCAGCTTCTTCACGGAATGTATAGCGAAGCATCATTGCAACCGAAAGAATAGTTGCTAATGGATTCGCCACATTTTGACCTGCAATGTCAGGTGCAGAACCATGACAAGGTTCATACATGCCTTTGCCATTTTCATCTAAAGAAGCTGATGGCAACATGCCGATTGAGCCTGTAAGCATTGCCGCTTCATCAGATAAGATATCGCCAAACAAGTTACCTGTTACGATCACGTCAAACTGTTTTGGTGCACGTACAAGCTGCATTGCAGCATTATCCACATACATATGAGAAAGCTGAATGTTTGAATAACTCGCTTGCTGCAAATCAGTAACTGTTTGCTTCCAAAGTTCTGTTACTTCTAAAACGTTCGCTTTATCGACTGAACAGACTTTACCACCACGTAATCCTGCAAGTTCAAAAGCAACTTTTGCAATGCGCTTAATTTCACTTTCAGAATAAACGTCAGTGTTATAGCCTTGTTTTTCACCGTTTTCGAGTTCACGGATACCACGTGGCTGGCCAAAATAGATACCGCCAGTAAGCTCACGAACAATCAGAATATCTAAACCAGCAACAATTTCAGGTTTTAAGCTAGAAGCATCTGCCAATTGCGGATATAAAATCGCTGGGCGTAAGTTAGCAAACAAGTTGAGTTCACTACGAATTTTTAAAAGACCACGTTCAGGACGAATAGAACGCTCAATTGCATCCCATTTTGGTCCGCCTACTGCACCCAGTAAAATTGCATCAGCTTTTTTTGCCTGTTCACTCGTTACAGCGGGATATGGTTCGCCATGTGCATCAATTGCAGCGCCGCCCAATAGGCCATGTTCCCAAGTCAACGATAAATTAAATTTTTCATTTACTGTATTTAATACTTTTTCTGCTGCCCCAACAATTTCAGGACCAATACCATCACCAGCTAAAATTAAAATCTGTTTAGACATGAACTTTTTCCATTTTCCAAAAAACAAGCAGTGTTATGACTACCGCGGTGTTAGTTTTTTCTGTTCAAGGAACTCGCCTAGCCCTGTTGTTACATCAAATGGTCGACAAAAACGGCGAATCACACGCTCATCTTGCTCTAAGTCGACACATAATGGATCTGGCACAGAAACATTCAGCAAACTACCCGAACGGTTAGTTTTGTCTCGGTACATTTTAAATGTATAGCGATGGTTGGCATTAAACTGGTGAATAACATGGATTGTTTCGGCCCGATCTGGAGAAATCGGATAGAAACGGATCACCACTTCATATTGTTTAGCAGGCACAGATAAATATAAACTGTTGGTTTGGCTAAGCACTGAACCGTGCAACCGTACAATTCCTTGATGAATTGCCTGATTACTAATTCGTCGTGTTTGTGCATCCACTACAGTAATATCATTGAGTCGTTCAAATTCACAACTCTTCGCGCCCGAACAATATATTGCTGCATTCTGCCCCAAATTTTCTTGTTCAGCCTGCTTAATACGGACAGTATCCACTACATTGTATGTGCTCTGACAAGCACTGAGTGTTATTGCGCACAGGCTCAACAAAAAGCTATGAGTAACGTTCCTCTTCATTGTTCAAGCCCAATCCTCATCTAGTGCATAATTTTAAGGTGTTTTTATGCTTTAGCATGTTAGCAAGAGTTTGAACGCTACGCCATGGCTATGTTTAAAATGTACCAAAAGGTTAATTTAACTCTTGGAATACCCAAGGACGAACCTGTTTAGTTTTTTCTTCATAAGCGCGAATTGCATCCGCATTTTGAAGCGTTAAACCAATATCATCCAAGCCATTTAACAAGCAATGCTTGCGAAATGGGTCAACTTCGAATTTAAAAGCTTCACCTGTTGGAGTACGTACTTCCTGAGCTGCTAAATCAATTGTTAATTGATAGCCTTCATTGGCAGCACATTCTTTAAATAACTGATCAACAATTTCTTCTGACAAAATGACAGGTAACATGCCATTTTTGAAACAGTTATTAAAGAAAATATCAGCAAAGCTTGGCGCAATAACAGTACGAAATCCGTACTCATTTAATGCCCAAGGCGCATGCTCACGACTTGAACCACAACCGAAGTTAGTACGAGCAATTAAAACATTTGCTCCTTGATAACGTGGCTGGTTCAAAATGAAATCCAGATTTTTTGGACGAACTGAATTATCTTGTCCCGGATAACCTTCATCTAAATAACGAAGCTCATCAAATAAGTTATCGCCAAAACCAGTACGTTTGATTGATTTCAAAAACTGTTTTGGAATGATTAAATCTGTATCAACATTGGCACGATCTAATGGTGCAACGATACCTTGTTCAACTGTATAAGCTTTCATGGTTTGCTCCAGACCGAATTAAAATGAACGAACATCAACAAAGTGACCTGCGATTGCAGCCGCTGCCGCCATTGCTGGGCTCACCAAGTGAGTGCGACCACCATTGCCTTGACGGCCTTCAAAGTTACGGTTAGACGTCGATGCACAGTGTTCACCTGGTTGTAATTTATCTGCATTCATTGCTAAACACATTGAACAACCTGGTTCACGCCATTCAAAACCAGCTTCCAAGAAGATTTTATCTAAGCCTTCTTTCTCTGCCTGTTGTTTAACTAAACCTGACCCTGGAACAATCATAGCTTGCTTAATGCTAGACGCCACTTTACGGCCTTTAACTACCTCGGCCGCAGCACGGATATCTTCAATACGAGAATTAGTGCAAGAACCAATAAAGACACGGTCAAGTTGAATATCAGCTAATGCTTGACCTGCATTTAAGCCCATATATTGATAAGCACGCGTCCAGTCATTGCGTTGAACATCATCTTTTGCTTGTTCTAAGGTTGGTACAGCTTCAGTGACCGGAATAACCATCTCAGGTGAAGTTCCCCAAGACACTTGTGGTTCGATCTCTGCACCATTTAATTCAACGACTACATCAAAAACCGCATCTTCATCTGAATGCAAAGTGTCCCAGTAAGCAACTGCTTGTTCCCATTGCTCGCCTTTTGGTGCATAGCTACGGCCTTTCACGTATTCAACGGTTTTGTCATCAACAGCAACCATGCCTACACGAGCACCCGCTTCAATCGCCATGTTACATACCGTCATACGCCCTTCAATCGACATATCACGGAACACTTGACCACCAAATTCAATCGCGTAACCCGTACCACCTGCGGTACCAATTTTAGCAATAATTGCCAACACCACATCTTTTGGTGTTACGCCTTTGCCTAACACGCCATCTACACGGATTAACATATTTTTAGATTTTTTCTGAATCAAACATTGTGTGGCTAAAACATGTTCAACTTCAGATGTTCCAATACCATGTGCCAAGCAACCAAAAGCCCCATGTGTTGCTGTATGCGAATCCCCACACACCACAGTCATGCCGGGTAAAGTTAAGCCCTGTTCAGGTCCAACGACATGCACAATCCCCTGACGGATATCGTTAATATTAAATTCAACAATATTAAAGGTTTTACAATTATCATCTAAAGTTTGAACCTGAATACGAGACGTCTCATCTTCAATACCCGCGATGCCTTGCTCACGTTCCTTTTTAGATGTTGGAACGTTATGGTCTGGTGTAGCAACGTTTGCACTTAAACGCCATGGTTGACGACCCGCAAGTTGCAAACCTTCAAATGCTTGTGGACTAGTCACTTCATGCAATAAATGACGGTCAATATAAAGTAAACATGAGCCATCATCACGCTGTGAAACAACGTGGTCATCCCACAATTTGTCATATAAAGTTTTGCCTGCCATGTCGTCTTGCTCCATTGGACTGGGTAATTCTAATCTTTCTTCGATTATAGCCAGAGTTTTACATAAATCTAATTTATCATTTTTATAAATTAGAAAACTTTTTAGAATGAATCATAATCCCTTCCATACACATCAAATTTAATAAATCGTTTTTGTTAATGATTATCATTTGCATAATCAATTTTTAATCTTATACTCTAAACTCTATACTAAAAATATCAAAAGTGGCTAAAGAGAATGATCATGGCTAAAATCCAAAAATTTGTTATCAATAATCAACGTACTTTAAAGAAAACATTCAGCTATTACATTATGCATATTAGTGTAGCAATGCTAGTTGCTTATCTAGTCACAGGTAACCTATGGATGGCTTTAACATTAAGTATGCTCGAACCAACCGTACAAGCATTTGCGTTTTTCTTTCATGAAAAAGTATGGGCTGCTAAAGATCGTCGCATTTCAGCTTTAGCAAAGGAAGAAACAACAGCTTAGGCTAAGATTAGTGCGGTAATTCACAACTTTCTAACTCGTTTCGCTGCAAGCATGATACGATTTTGGCTTGGCAACTTTAGCCCCTCGATTTTTCTATTCCAAGTTGAGTTGTATTATGAATCTTGCAGCCTTTGAAGCTTTTGTAAAAGTTATGGAAACAGGGTCTATCTCTGTGGCAGCAGATCAACTATTCATTACTCAACCGGCTGTAACCAAACGGATTCACAGTTTAGAAGAATATTTTGGTGTAAAACTATTTGAGTCGGCAGGCCGTGGGGTTCAAGCAACTCATGCTGCTCATTCACTATTACCCAAAGTTAAAAACTGGCTAAATGAGCTTGGCGATATCCATCACACTCTCAGCCATGAACAAACTCAGATACAAGGTCGTTTAAAAATTGGAACGAGTCATCACATTGGCTTGCATCATTTACCCGCGCCCCTTAAACACTTTGTTCAACAATTTCCGCAAGTGACTTTAGATGTGCATTTTGTTGACTCAGAGCAAGCGCACGAAAAAGTACTCGCTGGTGATTTAGAATTAGCATTTTTAACACTTCCCCCTTCAGGTGATGATCGCCTTAACTACATTACCATCTGGAATGACCCTTTAGTTTTTGTTGCTGCCCCTTTTCATCCACTGGCACAAAAAACGAATCTGACCTTACAAGACCTCATTGAATACCCAAGCTTGTTACCCGCCGCACAAACTTACACTGCTCAAATCACTTTAGCCGAGTTTGAAAAACAAGGGCTTAAACCTAAAATCACCATGAGCAATAACCCGCTTGAGTCTATTCGTATGCTGGTGTCTATTGGTTTAGGTTGGTCAGTTTTGCCAAAAACTTTACTGAATCAAGATATGCAGCAGCTTGATTTAGATGTAGAAATGAATCGTCAGTTAGGCATGGTATGGCATCCTGCACGTACTCAATCTAGAGCTATGCAAGAACTGATTAAAATGATGCAGGATGCATAAAAAACTCTCATTTGATGCACCTAATTTATTTTATCCAAGCTGCAATAGGCTTCGAATTTGTTGCACCATTTGGTTTTCATCAAGCATATGATGTGAAATGGTCATCGTTAATAGTTGATCTGATCGAAAATGGCGGTCAACTTCAAGCATAACGTGAGTTTGATTAGGTTCAGCAACGAAAGAGACCTCAACCTCATTAAACCCACTAAACATATGTGAAGAGACAAATTCAAGCTCTTGGTAGCAACCAATTGTTGACCTGAAATTTCGCGCAGTAAGTTGACCTTTTTCTACATCAACTGTTGATAAAATAAAGCCACATCGCTGCATAGCCTGTAAAAACATTTGCATAGCGGGGGTTGGCAGCACTTTTAGATAATCACGATCAGTTGCATCTAATCCCCAATCAACATCCATATGGGTTTGAATCCAAACACGTGTACCATTTCGTCGACAGGCAACTTCTGTAATAGGTGTCTCAAATGGTAATTGAATACTGAAAGGAAAAGAATGTGCCTGATGGGCCGGCAATAAAAATCGAGAATTCACTAACCACTCTTGTAAGACCAAAGGTTGATTAAACTCATGGTCATCAGATTCAACTTCTGCCATCGTCATCAACTTCAAATAAAGACCATTAATCTCTTTATCAGTTGATCCTCCTTTGAAGCTAATTTCCCCATGCAGTATCTCGCCTGCTTGCAAGTTTGGATTCTCTAAAACAGTTTCTACCGTTACACCTTGAAGACCCAAACCAGACATAATTTTATTAAACATTTTTTCTCTAACCTTTCGAATTATTTGATGTCATCTGTAGCAGCATACTTATTCTTAAAGCGCATCATCTCCAGCGAGCGGAATCTTACCATCTGTAACTTCATTCATAAATTGCTGATAATCGTTTAAATTGCGCTCTGCATACTCCTCTGCATACGTTTGTAATACTTCTACAATTGTACTGCCCTCTCCTAGATATCCCATAAGTACATCAGCATTTCCAGACTTAGCATGGGCATGAGCTAAAGCCAAACCACAACTTTCGGCATACTCATAGAAATACTCATCATCCATATCACTAAGATCAACCGAGATTTTCATATCACGTAACTGACGTACATGAAAATGTTGATTCGATGTTGAAGAAAATCCAAGAAAGATGTCACTAGCAGCTTGCATGAGTTGCTGACCATGTACCACGCGCTCACCTTCATGTTTTACTTTTTCTACAAATAATGGACTTAAAATCGATGGATTCGCTTCTTTCATTTGTAAAATTAACGGTTCCCGATCTGCGTCTTGAAACAATGCAATCGCGGATCTTGTACCAACACTACCGACACCAACCACTTTCAAAGCCACATCTGTCCGTTGATAACGATCAAAAAGTACTTGGCGATCATATTTCAAAGAATCACGATATTGCTGAAAGAATGCATCAACATCTTTACTGAAAGGTTCATCTGTATTTGGATGCCATAATAACGGCACATCATCCACAAAATAGCGAAATCCTGTATCTTGATCTTGCTGAGTGAGCTTCGGTAAAACAGAATATGCATTTCTCTTCTGCGCTGAATCAAGATGCTTCTCGCGTTTCTTTCTCAGTTTTCGGCATTCAGTATTTTCTAATAAGGTACTGGCATCAACTTTTTCATACCAAACTTGTAGAGGCGAAAGTTCCGTATTTTCTAATAAGTGCTGACGATAACTATTTAACATCGTTTTAATTGCTTTTAAACCAACCTTATCTGCAAGATCAATATCATGAGCCGCAATCACAAAACTGGTAGCTAAACGCTTTAAATCCCATTCAAATGGGGCCACCAACGTCTCATCAAAATCATTGATTCCAAACAACAGATTACGCTCTGGGCTAGCAAACCCACCAAAATTACTTAAATGGCAATCTCCACAAATCTGTTGAAATAAGCCTGAGCTCACCTGTTCCCAAGCCTGATCAAAAAGCATTAAAGAAGGCATACCACGATAAAATGTAAAGGGTGAAATACTCATTCGTTTTGCACGAATTGGTTTGAGCTGCTCTAAACGTCGTTGGTTACTCCAATCATAGATTGTTAAAGCAGTTATACCTTTTGGTCGCTCAGAAAGCTCTGACAGTTGTTCTCGCGGAACTTTTTTACGTTGAGCCTTACCTAATTTGAAGCCTTCACTTTTATTAAGTAATTTCCCTTGATAGCTATGACGTGTTAAATCAATACTTTCATCATTCCAAAGTTGTTTTGGTAATTTAATTTGTGCTTTTTTTGGCATTATTCCCTCATATTTAAATTAAAAATTTTTATATTATTAAACCTTTGCCAAGGCAAAATTTATTTTTTATTAGACATACTTATATCTACTTTTGGAACAAGATTTATAAAAAAATATTCAAAAAATGATTTTAAATATAATTAATTAAGAGTTGGAAGATCTCAAAGCTTTGCAAGCTACTCTTCCAACTCCACAATCTTAAATCGACCAGTCCTGAATTTCCCAATTATTTTCTTGAGCCAGCTTTTCAAGGCGATCATCAGGATTCACTGCAATCGCGTGAGTTGCATATTCAAGTAAAAAACGATCATTAATTGAATCTGAATAAGCCCAAGACTCAGACACGCTACGACCTTCCAACCACCCATCTAGACGTGCAAGCTTGCCCTTTTGATAACACGCTAAACCAGCAACTTTACCTGTATATTTCCCCTCAGCAACTTCAGCATTGGTTGCCAAAATTTCTGTAATACCAAATTCGCGAAAAATCGGCGCAGTAATAAAATCACTTGTTGCAGTAATTCCAACAATCGTATGTCCTAAGTCCTGATGTTTTTTGATGGCATCAAAACCTTTTGGACGCATTTGTGGGCGAATCACTTTTTGCATGAACAACTGGTGAAGTTCAATTAAGTAATTATTGTCGTGCTTTGTTAAAAATCCAAAGACAAATTCATTATAAGCATAGGGGTCAAGTTGCCCTGCTTTGTAATCTTCATAAAATTTATCATTCATCTGACGATGATGAACCGGATCAACCAAACCTTCATTGACTAAAAATTCACCCCAAGAATGGTCTGAATCGGTATTTAACAAGGTGTGGTCTAAATCAAACAACGCCAGTTTCATGAAAATTCTCGTTTAAACTGAAATTTAAGAAAAAAAATGTAAATCTATCTCCGCTAGTCGATAGAAATTCGTTAAGATCGTAGCAATTTAAACATTTTACTTTGATCTTTTCGAGCTGGACATAAAAAAGTGTTTGTCCCCGCGATTAAAGTCAACGATATAGACAATATTTAGGTAGCCAAATGATCGATTCAGAAGGTTTCCGACCGAACGTCGGGATCATTTTGGCAAACGATGATGGACAGGTTTTATGGGCAAAGCGCATTGGTCACAATGCTTGGCAATTTCCACAAGGAGGCATTCAGTTTGGAGAAACCCCTGAACAGGCACTTTTTCGAGAACTGAGAGAAGAAATCGGCTTATTGCCCGAACATGTCCAGATTATTGCGCAAACCAAAGGTTGGTTGCGTTATCGTTTGCCACATCGTTACATTCGGTCAGACTCTGACCCCGTATGTATCGGACAGAAACAAAAATGGTTTTTACTGAAATTAAATGCGTCTGCAAAAAATATTCAGTTAAACCTCTCCGACCCGCCCGAATTCGATGAATGGCAGTGGGTCAGCTATTGGTATCCTCTTGGACAAGTGGTGAACTTCAAGCGTGACGTTTATCGTAAAGCCATGGTGGAGTTGTGTACACAGTTGCCGGTGCAACAATTACCCTAAAAATCATTTATCTAGCAAATGATTTTTATTAAAAGTGCTGTTATAAATACATTCATAGTCTAAAAAAATACTGGAGTATACATCCATGTCAAACATGCAACTCGACACTCTACGGCGCATTGTCCAAGAAGTAAATGCGTCCGTCAGTTTGCATGAATCATTAGACATTATGGTCAATCAGGTTGCTGAGGCCATGAAAGTGGATGTTTGTTCTATTTATTTACTCGATGAACGAAATCAGCGCTATGTATTAATGGCCTCAAAAGGCTTGAATCCAGAGTCAGTAGGCCATGTTTCCCTACAACTAGGTGAAGGCTTGGTCGGTCTGGTAGGGCAACGCGAAGAAATTGTTAACCTTGACAATGCACCAAAACATGAGCGTTTCTTGTATTTACCAGAAACTGGTGAAGAAATTTACAACTCATTCCTTGGCGTACCTGTCATGTATCGCCGTAAGGTTATGGGCGTTTTAGTTGTACAAAACAAACTTCCTCAAGATTTTAGCGAAGCCGCCGAGTCATTTTTAGTCACGCTGTGTGCACAACTTTCAGGTGTTATTGCGCATGCCCATGCGGTTGGCAATATTGATGTTTTTCGCAAGCCAAGCAATGGCCCAGCCTATAAAACCTTTCAGGGTGTTTCAGGTGCAGGTGGCGTCGCTTTAGGTCGAGCTATTATTTTATATCCTCCTGCCGACTTAGGTTCAGTACCTGACCGTGAAGCTGAAGATATTAGTGATGAGCTTCGAATTTTAGATCAAGCCATTTCATCAGTTCGCTTAGAGATTCGTTCTTTAGATGAAAAAATGCATGATTCATTAATGGCAGAAGAACGCGCCCTATTCAGCGTTTTCTTAAGAATGCTTGATGAAAATGCATTACCCGCCGAAATCAAAGAACTTATTCGCGATGGACATTGGGCCCAAGGGGCTGTTCGCCGTGTGATTGAAAAGCACACTGCTTTATTTTCACAAATGGAAGATGACTACTTACGTGAGCGAGTTTCTGATCTTAAAGATTTAGGTCGCCGTATTTTAGCGTCTTTGCAGAAAGAAGATTCTAGCCACCGCGAGCTTAGCCCAGACAGTATTTTAATTGGTGAAGAAATCAGTACGGCTGCGTTAGTTGAACTACCAGTTGATAATATTGCTGCCATTGTTACATCCGAAGGCGCAGCCAATTCACATATGGTGATTGTGGCTCGGGCACTAGGAATTCCAACTGTGGTTGGCGTAACTGAACTGCCAGTTAACACGCTTGATGATGCAGAAATGATTGTGGATGCCTATCAAGGCCGTATTTTTGTCAATCCTCCACGCCGTTTACGCCAACGCTATAAAGAAATTCAAAAAGAAGATGAGCAGATCGCAAAAGATCTCAAACAATACGAGACAAGAGAAGCGATTACTCCAGATGGTGTATCTGTTCCACTTTATGTAAACACAGGCCTTATGATTGATGTGGTTCGCGGTGTACAACGCGGAGCTCAAGGCGTTGGTCTATATCGAAGTGAAATTCCATTTATGCTACGGGAACGTTTCCCGGGTGAAGAAGAACAACGCGCAATCTATCGTCAACAATTGAGTCATTTTGCCAATAAACCTGTGGTGATGCGAACTCTGGATATTGGTGCCGATAAAGATCTTCCTTATTTTAGTATTGAAGAAGAAAATTCGGCACTAGGATGGCGTGGTATTCGTTTCACACTCGATCATCCCGAGATTTTTTCGTCACAAATTCGCGCAATGCTCAAAGCAAGTATTGGTTTAAATAATTTGCATATTTTATTGCCAATGGTCACTACAGTAAGTGAAGTCGAAGAAGTACTTTATTTACTTGAGCGTGACTGGATTGCAGTGCAAGAAGAAGAACAAGTTAAAATTAATAAGCCAAAAATCGGAATTATGGTTGAGGTGCCAAGCGTACTTCTACAAATTGATGAGTTTGCTGAACTCGTCGATTTCTTTTCGGTTGGTTCAAACGATTTAACACAATACTTACTTGCAGTTGACCGCAATAATCCACATGTAGCAAACGTTTATTCACACTTTCATCCGTCAATACTTCGTGCATTAAGCCGTCTGGTTAAAGAATGCCATGAATACAAAAAACCGGTCAGTATTTGCGGTGAAATGGCAGGTGATCCATTATCTGCCATTTTGCTCATGGCGATGGGTTTCAACACTCTTTCAATGAGTTCGAGTAACATTTTGCGAGTACGAAAAGCAATTTGTCATGTGCCAATGACAGATGCACAAAAATTACTTGAGGATGTAATGAAAATGAATAATCCTCTCATTGTAAAAAGCTGGCTTGAGTACTATTTTAAAACTCACGGTTTAGCAGATATGGTCAAATCAAATCGAATCGTAAATGTTTAATATATAAACAATAAAGGAGAGCAACGCTCTCCTTTATTGTTTATATAGTTTCTAGAATTACAACCAAATATATAAAATTTCTTTTCACTAATTACTTGCACTCTACTTTTTCAAACAAAACTTCAATCGGTTTTTTAAATCAATATTTGCATTTTAATCCATTTGAAAAATAAGTCTTCTACTTTTACTATGTTTAAAGAGCGTTATTAAAAGATCTTACGTTGTTCCAGCAATTGAAGAGGTAATTCTATGCATCATTATTTACAACCTTCAGCTTATTTTTCCTTTTGTTTTTTAACCTTCATCCAGTAAATTGGAGGAATAACAATTAAAGGAATCTGATGCATTATTGAATAAAAATGATGGGCCAACATCTTAGTGAAAAGAATTTTTTAAACGGTTTCTCTCACCATTTGTTTACTCATTTCTTTATTTGATAAACATGAGTTTTTAACCCAGAAGTCCAGGAAAATGAGCCCTACTACTTTATCAAGAGCTCAATAATTATTACCCAGAGAGAATATAACCATGTCAGACGAATCAAAATGTCCTTTTTCAGGTCATACCTCAAAACCACAAGTAACAGTCGGTGGTGGAACGCCTAGTTTACATTGGTGGCCAAAACAATTACGCGTTGACTTACTCAATCAGCATTCAGAACGTTCTAATCCACTCGGTAAAGATTTTGATTACCGTAAAGAATTTAACAAACTCGACTACTATGCCCTCAAAGCGGATATCAAAAATGTATTAACCGATTCTCAAGATTGGTGGCCAGCCGATTGGGGAAATTATACAGGCTTATTTATTCGTTTAGCATGGCATGCTGCCGGCACATATCGTATGGGTGATGGCCGTGGTGGTGCTGGTCGCGGTCAGCAACGTTTTGCACCATTAAATAGTTGGCCTGACAATGCCAGCTTAGATAAAGCACGCCGTTTGCTATGGCCAGTTAAACAAAAATACGGTCAAAAAATATCGTGGGCAGATTTATTTATTCTTGCTGGTAACATTGCACTTGAGTCTTCTGGCTTCCGCACCTTTGGTTTTGGTGCAGGTCGTGAAGATGTTTGGGAACCAGACAACGACGTAAACTGGGGCGATGAAAAAGAATGGTTAGCTCATCGAAACTCTGAAGCATTGGCAGGCAGCAATTTAGCTGCAACCGAAATGGGACTAATTTATGTGAACCCTGAAGGCCCACAAGCCAGTGGTGATCCAAAATCAGCTGCACCGTTTATTCGTGCGACTTTCGGCAACATGGCAATGGATGACGAAGAAATTGTTGCATTGATTGCAGGCGGTCATACTTTAGGTAAAACCCACGGTGCTGGCTCTGCGGACCATGTGCAGGCTGATCCGGAAGGCGCGCCAATTGAACAAATGGGCTTTGGCTGGTCAAATAGCTTTGGTACAGGTGTTGGTAAAGACGCCATCACTTCAGGTTTAGAAGTCATTTGGTCTCAGACTCCAACACAATGGAGCAATTACTTCTTTGAAAACCTATTCAAATACGAGTGGGTACAAGAACGTTCACCTGCTGGTGCAATTCAATGGGTAGCAGCAGATGCTGAAGCGATCATCCCCGATCCTTTTGACCCATCAATTAAACGTAAGCCAACGATGCTCACTACAGATTTGACCTTACGTTTTGATCCTGAGTTTGAAAAGATCTCTCGTCGCTTCCATAACGACCCACAAGCTTTCGCCAATGCTTTTGCCCGTGCATGGTTTAAATTAACTCACCGTGATATGGGGCCAAAAGCACGTTATTTAGGTCCAGAAGTTCCTGCTGAAGATTTAATTTGGCAAGATCCATTACCTGCTGCTAGCACTACCCCATCTTCTGCCAGCATTGCTGATGCAAAAGCAAAAATTGTTGCATTGGGACTATCTGCTGGCGAGTTGGTTTCTCTGGGTTGGGCTTCAGCGTCAACTTTCCGTGGTGGGGACAAGCGTGGTGGTGCAAACGGCGCCCGTATTGCTTTATCACCGCAACGTGATTGGGAAGTGAACCAAAAAGCGGTTGAGACTTTAACTAAAATTGAAGAGATCAAAGCATCAACTCAACTGTCATTGGCTGATTTAATTGTGCTAGCAGGTAACCTTGGTGTAGAGCAAGCTGCTCAGGCGGCAGGTTTCAACATTAGCATTCCATTTGCCTCTGGTCGTGTTGATGCGTTACAAAGTCAAACTGATGTCGAATCTTTCCAATTACTCCTCGGCCTTGCCGATGGTTTTAGAAATTGGAAAAAAGAAGGAATCAATGCAGCAACTGAAGCATTGTTAATTGATAAAGCACAACAACTGACTTTAACTGCACCAGAGTTAACTGCATTGATTGGTGGTTTACGTGTGCTAGGTACCAACTGGGATGGTTCGCAACACGGCGTATTCACTCATCAGGTCGGTGTACTCAGCACAGACTTCTTTACGAACTTACTCGACATGTCTACTGTATGGGCACCTGTTGATTCATCAGGTGAAGTATTTGAAGGCAAAGACCGTAAAACAGGCACAGTAAAATTTACTGCAACACGTAATGATTTAGTCTTCGGTTCAAACTCAATCTTGCGTGCACTGATAGAAGTTTATGCTCAGGCAGATGGTAAAGAAAAATTTGTTCAAGACTTCGTAGCGGCATGGACCAAAGTCATGAATCTTGATCGTTTTGACTTAGCATAATTTAAGCCAAAATAATAAAAGCCAGTTCAAATTGAACTGGCTTTTTTACTTAAATATAAAATGATGTACTTTTACACGGTCAATTTATGCCCTTCGCGAATGCAATAAAAAGGACTCGCAAGTTTCGATGACGCTTTAATTGCTTGCATTAAAGCATGTTCAGGATCTTCTCTGTCTTCGTCGGTCAACTGGAAAGTTCGATAATGAATTGCAACAGAACGATGAGCTTGCAAATCTAAATGTGCATGCACAGCATCTTGAGGGTTCATATGAACATAACTCATTAACTTGCGAGGTTCATAAGCGCCGATTGGAAGTAAAGCAACACGTGGCGCGCCATAACGTGCATGGATTTGTTTAAAATGCCCTGCATAACCGGTATCCCCTGCAAAGAAACAATGACCAGTTTTAGCCACAACAGAAAAGCCTCCCCACAGTGCTTTATTCTGGTCGCGTAGACCACGCCCGGAGCCATGCTGGGCAGGTGTATAGATTATTCTTAATTCGTGATAAGGAATTTCTTGCCACCAATCCATCTCAATTACATGAAACTCTTTGGGTAAATAAAAGCCATTCCCGAGTCCCGTGTAAATGGGCATTGCGAATTTTTTATGTAACCACTCAAGCGTAGCCAAATCCATATGATCATAGTGATTATGGCTGAGTAGAACACCATGAATAACCGGTAATTGTTCTAACGCAAAACCTGCAGGACACACACGACGAGGTCCACGCCCCTGTGAAGGGCTTGCATAATCACACCATACCGGATCGGTAATAAAGTTATAAGGTCCGATCTGAATCAATACTGTTGCATGCCCAACAAACCAAACTTGCCAATCATCTAAATCTGCCTGAGGTCGATTTTGAGGTAATGCCACAGCAGTGTTTACACGCGTATCATATTCATTTTGAATATCGACTTTCCATGTAAAAGACTCACGAGTGGCTAACCAACGCAATAACTCTTTTGAGCCACGAGCTGGCAATTTAGGTTGTTGGTTATAAAAACGTGTATCAGATTCATGCCCTGACTCGGGATGATAAAAAGGAGGTTTTATCCATGTATGCGTCCAACAGGACTGAGTCGGCAATTGATATGTTAATGTCGGCTTGTCTTTCATGGGCTTTTCTATGTTTTAGCATCTGCAGAATGGATGTGTTCAGGTTTCTATCTTAACAATTAAAACAAATTAAGCTATGGCACTTGCACTTATTTATCATATAAATATCCCTTTTATTGTGGTCACAGCCAACATAAGTTGAATTAGATTGCCATAAAAAATACATGGATGTGTTGGGTTTATGCGTCGATAATTACCATTCTTAATAAGAGCACTTGTATAACATAACAATAATTAGTCACATGAAATTATCAGAGATTTAGTCGTTTTTGCCTTGATAGGCCTTACTTTCCCCCCTTCACATGCTTTGACAGACTATAAAACAAAATATTTAGTAACATTTAAAGTTAATTCATTCTGACAGAATTTATATTTTATAATCTTAATTTACTCTTCTTTATTTTTGCATAATATGAGAATCACCCATATTAATATTTAAAACATTTAAATATTTCTTTGATTAATTAAAAATAATGTACTTAACCTCTCATAATTAATATATTTTATGAATTACTAGAACTTATATTTATATATTAAATATTTAATGAAAATTAAAATTCCATTTATTTTATAAATACCTAAAGCACCTTCACGCTATATCCTTTTATGCTTTATACTTCACACAAATCATAGTAAGACATTTTTTGGATTAGTCTTATGGAACTACGCCACCTCCGATATTTCATTACCGTTGCTGAAGAATTAAATTTTAGTAAAGCTGCTCTGAAACTTTTTACCGCACAGCCCTCCCTTAGCCAACAAATTAAAGATTTAGAAGAAGACGTAGGTGTACGACTTTTAAACCGTACAAAACGTAAAGTTGAATTAACCGAAGAAGGCGTAGTGTTTTTAGAACATGCCCGCTTAACACTTATTCAAGCTGAAAAAGCAGTTGCTCTAGCACGACAGGTTTCTAAGGCTAAACAGCAACTATTACGTATCGGTTTTGTCCCCATTGCAGAAATGAAAATTTTCCCTTACGTTCTTCCTAATTTGCGATTACAACACCCCGACCTCATCATTGAATTATCTAACCTAAACAATACAGAACAACTTAAAGCCTTAAAAAAAGGTGAGTTGGACATTACCTTTACCCGAGAAAATATACTTAGTGATGACATCCAAAGCCAATTTGTTTTGACTGAACCCTTAATTTTTTTACTTCCTAAAAATCACCCACTTACTCAATATGACCGAATTCCTGTCCATGCCTTACAAGGCGTTGACTTTATTATTCCTGCTGCCGAGCAGTCACAAACATTACATAACACTATTTTAGACTTTGCTAAAACACACAATATTGACCTTAATATTGTTCAAAAAGCGGACAGTATGTTGTTTAATATTAACTCTCTGGGATCAGGGTTAGGTTGTACGATTTTACCAGCCTACGTTGCACCTTTAGGGATTAAAAATACGGTGGTTCGTCCACTGGATGTTGAATTACCGACTCTCGATTTATTTGTAAATTACCGCAAAAATTCACAGTCTTTAGGCGTTCAAAAGTTTATTGACCAGCTCACTAAAGTATTCCATCTGGATAAAAACTTAACCCACACCTAATCAAGAAAGCTATATTTTATTTTTAAGCCCATGATTAATAACAACACCTTTATAAAAGGTATAAGTAAATAATCTTTTTATTTATTTTATACTTTTTATAAACAGTTTAGCCCGCGCTTTTGTTCTATTTTACCTAATCGGTAAAAGTAAATATAATTGAAAATCTTGGAATAAAATCTATATAAAACTGGATATTATTTTCACCATTTAATAAAAAATAATATATTTATTATCTAGTAAAAGGAGATTAGGAAAATGGTTGCATTATTTCAACATTTTGGACGTAGTGTACGAAACCGCCCTCATTTCTTTATTGCTTTATTTGTAGGATTTATCACAGCAGCTATTTTGACTTGGCTAACCTCATGGAAATGGTCAACCATTTTATTAGTAAGTTGGAATACTTCCGTGAGCATATATTTACTTCATGTTTGGCAGCTCATGAAAAGTGCCGATCACTCACAAATGCAACAACAAGCAAAAAAGCAAGATGAAAGTAAATGGGTCATCATGCTGATTGTGTTACTGGCCTTAACCATGTGTATGGTTGCTATTCTAATTCAACTATCACAACTTCCTTCCGATAGTTCTGCAAAACTAGGACATGTTGCCTTAGCATTATTAACAATTGTTTCGGCATGGCTATTTATGCATACCGTTTTTGCTCTGCATTATGCTCATGATTTTTATATGGCTTTATCTAGAAATGAAAAAAATGGTGGTTTAGATTTTCCCGGAACAGAACATCCGATCTATCCGGACTTTTTATATTTTAGTTATATTATTGGAACTTCGGCCCAAACTGCTGACGTTTCAATTACCAATAAGCATATGCGGCTTTTAAACTTATTTCACGCCGTGTTGTCATTTGGTTTTAATACTACAATTTTAGCGATTTGCATTAACGTTGCTGCAGGCTTTCTGACCAACTAACTTCTTACTTATAAAAACAAAAAGTCATCCAAATAGATGACTTTTTACTTAAAAGCTTAGCTGGAGAACACCGCCCCTAACGCTTGCAAATTTTCGCGTTGCTTAATGGTTTCAACATAACGCGTAATGGCAGGATGTGATTCAATCGCCCCCATTTTCAACTGCCATAATAGCATTGCTCCAACACTGACATCGGCAGCCGTAAACTGTTCACCACATACATATGGGTTAGCTTCACTAAGCCCCTGCACTAAAGCTTGGTAAGCATCGTTATAGTCACCATAACCCACAAATATTTTTTGCTCAGGAGATACCTCTATTCCGAGGGCTTTATCAACACCCGCAGCTTCCCATGGACCCGCCATCACAAATAACCAGCGATAATACAAACCACGTTTAGGGTCATCTAATGCAGGAGCTAAACCTTTTTCGAAAAATTTATCGGCTAAATACGCACAGATTGCACCTAACTCGTAAACAACAACATCGCCATCTACCAATACGGGTACTTTTCCAAAAGGATTAATTTTTAGATATTCTGATGATTTCATTTCGGTCTTATATGCGACTTCAATACGTTCACATTCAACACCTAATTCGACTAAAAGCCAGTCGACCACAACACCACGTGACTCTTTGTTAGTATAAAGTTTAAGGCTCATTTTTATGGCTCCTTGTTTATCGTGGGTCCTAGTCTACAAAACCTCTTTGTCAGTTTTTGTCAGTAGTCTGCGATTCTTGCGCCCACCACTGCTGAAATAGTTGTTGCTTAAATGATGGGTATAATTCTTGGCTTAAACTCAGCTGTTGAATGCGATCTATTCTAAAATGTCGAAAATCCTGCCTGAGTTCACACCACGCAGCCAACACAATTTTGTCATTAAAATATCCCAATGCAAAAGGCCACAAGGTTCGAACACTACTTCGTTGCTGTTCATCATGATAATGCATCGAAATTTTGACTTGCTGCCGAATGGCTAAACGTACTTGTTCGACTCGATTTTCATCTACTGGTAGCCATGTATTAAACGCTCTTAAGGTCGTTTGCTGTAATAAATATTGGCGATGTTCGGGTAAAACAGAATTCAATTTAGCTAATACTGATGTAGATGCCGATTGTAACGATTGATCTGGCACACTCTTCAACCAATACAGCGCCAAAAAAATAGCTTCGACTTCATTTTCATTGAGCGACATTGGTGGCAATACAATATCTTCTTTAAGCTGAAAACCTATACCTGCCGATGCCTCAATTTCTACACCCTGCTCACGTAAACTATCAATGTCCCGATAGATACTTCGCACACTAATTCCCATACGCTCAGCAAGAACTTGTGCAGTGATTGGATAACGCGCTTCACGAAGTTGTTGTAAAAGATTTAATAGACGAATAGAACGACTCATTTTTCTCTTCTTATTGTTTTTTAAATTCAAATAAGGGGGAATTATCCCCCTTCGTACCGCTTTAAATTACACTAAATCTATAGCAGGTAACTGAGCATAACCGTTTAGGAAGCGATGAAGCTCTTTAACATCTTTGGCAATTGTTAAAGGCTTGAATTGTTGTAGCACTTCAACCGAATGAACGCCATAACCGACACCAATTCGTGGCATGTTTAAACGCTGGGCCATCTCAAGGTCATAGCTACTATCACCAATCATTACAGCACGCTCAACACTCACTCCAGTGACTGTTAAGATTTCTTGCAACATGAGTGGATCGGGTTTCGATCGAGTTTCATTGGCTGCTCGAGTCACATCAAAAAGATGAGTACTCTGTGTTTTTGCGATTACGCGATCTAACCCACGACGGTTTTTACCCGTTGCAACTGCAAGTTTTAAACCTTGAGCCTTTAAATCATGTAATAGCTCAGCAACACCATCGAACCATGCGTCATTTGTAGAATTGGCAATATAATGATCGCCATATGCTTTTAAAATTGAATCATGTAACTCAGGTGCTTCTGGGAATAAGGTTTGCATAACTTCGGGCAAGCCTAAACCAATAATGCTTTTTGCTGCTTCATTGGTTAAAGGCAATTCATGTTGTTCTGCAGCATGTTGTAAGCTCGCAACAATCTGTCCAACAGAGTTATATAAAGTCCCATCCCAGTCAAAAATAACTAATTCGGTTTTTAGACTCATTTTGCCACTCTCAAAGCCTTTAATAACTGGGTCATATCTTCTGGTAACGGCGCTTCAATTGATGGATAACCCGGAATATCTAAACGCATCGCATGTAAGCATAGACGGCGGGCTTCAGGGCCAGTGTACACAGTAGTGTGTCCATATTTATCATCACCAATCAACGGGTGCCCAATGCTTAAACCATGCACACGGATCTGATGAGTACGACCTGACAAAGGTGACGCATGGATTAATGTTGCATTTTTAAAGCGCTCTGCTACAACCCATTCAGTTTTACTTGGTTTACCATCTTTAGTCACACGTACACGACGCTCGCCATTTGCCAATTCATACCGCAATAAAGGCGCATCAATCAGTTGTTTATCTAGGCTCACCTGCCCCTTAACAATCGCAGCATAGGTTTTACGAATTTTGTGCTCACGCAACATATCTTGTAGTTGTTTTAATGTGCTTCGTTTTTTACTAATCATGACCAGACCTGAAGTATCACGGTCAATACGATGAATAAGTTCTAAATATTTTTTGCCAGTCGCTGCGCGGAGTGCCTCAATCAAACCATATGCCATACCACTACCACCATGGACAGCAATACCTGAAGGTTTGTTAACAACTAATAGCCCTTCGTCTTCATAGACAATACGGCTTAATAAGCTTTGTGCTACATTGTCACTGACGGGAGCGGCTGTTTCATCTTTTTGTTCATAACGAATTGGAGCAACACGAATCTGATCGCCAATCTCAAGTTTAGTCTCTGCTTTAACACGTTTTTTATTGACTCGAACCTGACTTTCACGAATCAAACGATAAATACGACTTTTAGGTACACCTTTTAAACGCGAGAACAGGAAATTATCAATTCTTTGTCCTGCTTGATGTTCATCCACCTCAAACCAAGTGACACTTTGCCATTGCTGTGTAGAATTCATACTAATATTTAAACCTGAAATTTTGCTAAATTTGATTAATAAATGACCGTTTAGCTTAGTTTTTTCACAAGAAATCTAAGCTTAGCCCATAGGCAGATGCTGCAAGGTTTGATATAGTCAGCGCACGGATACCGCCGTAAGTGAACATCTAATAGGGAATTTCCCTGATTGAAACCTCAATCAAAATGATGCTTTCACCATCAGCTCGGATAGGTCCTAAAGAATTATGCCGACGCCGAAGGCTTATTATATCGGCAAAATGACAAACTGTTGCGTTTAATTCAGTTTGTTCAAAAAAATATGTTACCAACTCTAGTTGGTTATGGAACGTAAACTGATACACATCAGACAAATCGCTCCTTAATGTTGCCTTCAGGCTAAAGCGTTGATGCATTGGAACTGCCGAAAGCACCGATACGATGAACATTCCGTATCAAACTTCTAAAAAGAAGTCACTTCGCGCACAATGACAGTGAAAGTCATTAACCAATGTACCGCTCACCCGCCAGTGAAGCACTAAGGAAGTCCGATTTAAAGGTTGAAGCAGTATTGCCTACATCACAGACGAGAATCGAAGTTCAGGCTAAATGTAGCCGGTAACAGATGACTCAGACCACAAATATTTTGAGATCTGGGAAATGATCCGTCATGTTCGATGTTCGTTCAGAACCTTTAAGTTTGTGCGATATGTTTGTGTGGGTCACTATTAGGTGTCACACCCATGAAACGTATGTTGATTAATGCAACTCACGCAGAAGAAGTCCGCGTTGCACTTATCACTGGTAATCGTCTTTACGATTTTGATTTAGAAAATCGTACCCGAGAACAGAAAAAATCCAATATCTATAAAGGCCATGTAACCCGCGTAGAACCTTCTTTAGAAGCTGTGTTTGTCGAATATGGCGCAGGCCGTCAAGGCTTTTTGTCTATGCGTGAAATTGCGAACAGCTATTTCCAGGCAGACCCGCGACAAACTTCAAACATTCGTGAACTCATCACTGAAGGTACTGAATTACTAGTTCAGGTTGAAAAAGAAGAACGTGGTAACAAAGGCGCTGCCCTTTCTACATTCATTTCACTTGCAGGACGTTATTTGGTTCTTATGCCAAACAACCCGAAAGGCGGTGGTATTAGCCGTCAAATTTCAGGTTCTGTACGTGAAGAATTAAAAGAAATTTTAGCTTCTTTAAATTTACCTCGTGGCATGAGCGTTATTGTGCGTACCGCAGGTATTGGCCGTACTCAAGAAGAGTTACAGTTAGATTTACAGCACTTGCTTGACCTTTGGACACAAATCCAAGGCACAGCAAGTTCTGGCCCGTCTCCAATGCTTGTTCACCAAGAAGCTGGTGTAGTCACTCGTGCTATTCGCGATTACTTACGTGATGACGTTGCAGAAATTTTAATTGATAGTGAACAGGCCTATAACGAAGCTTATAACTTTGTTAAAGCAGTAATGCCTCGTCAATTAGACAAGCTTAAAACTTATACTTTAAATGAGCCATTGTTTGCACATTTTGGTATTGAAAGCCAGATTCAAACTGCTTACGAGCGTGAAGTAAAACTTCCTTCTGGTGGTTCAATCGTAATTGATCAGACTGAAGCTTTAGTTTCAATCGATATTAACTCTGCGAAATCGACTCGTGGACATGACGTTGAAGAAACTGCACTAAATACAAACCTAGAAGCAGCAGAAGAAATTGCTCGCCAACTTCGTCTTCGTGACATTGGCGGTTTAGTTGTGATCGACTTTATTGACATGACTAAAGAACGCAACCAACGCATGGTTGAAGCAAAACTTCGTGAAGCAACACAAAGCGACCGTGCGCGCATCCAGTTTGGCCAACTCTCTCGTTTTGGCTTAATGGAAATGAGCCGTCAACGCTTACGTCCATCACTTGAAGAAGCAACTGGATATGTTTGCCCACGCTGTCATGGCACAGGTATGGTCCGTGACTTACGTTCACTTTCGCTTTCAATTATGCGTAAAGTCGAAGAAATTGCACTTCGTGAACGTCATGGTGAAGTACAAGTAGAAGTTCCTGT
Source organism: Acinetobacter calcoaceticus (assembly GCF_900520355.1). Taxonomy (NCBI): domain Bacteria; kingdom Pseudomonadati; phylum Pseudomonadota; class Gammaproteobacteria; order Moraxellales; family Moraxellaceae; genus Acinetobacter; species Acinetobacter calcoaceticus. The sequence goes on from NZ_LS999521.1 coordinate 3,496,071, forward strand.
TGAAATTGCAGCGTTCTTACTCAATGAAAAACGACATAGCCTTGTTTATTTAGAGCAAACCTCTAGTGTTCGTGTGACTATTTTACCTCACCCACACTTAGAAACACCTCACTATGAAATTCAGTACAATCCAGATGGCTTTGCACCATCTAGCTATGAGCGTACTGAAGCAACTCGTTCAAGCGAGAAAGAGTTAGGTTATGAATCTTCTGAATGGCATTTAGAAGAAGCAGATCATGGCCATGCTCATGCAGCTCCTGCTGCAAACAATGCCACTGCTCAAAAGAAAGTAAATCAATCAGCTCAACCTTCTGCTGCTCAACCAAGCACTCAAAAAGCAGCAAGCCCTTGTGCATGGTTAGAGAATCTTTTTGTTCAAAAACAAGCTAAAACTGTTGACCAATCTCGCTCGGCTCAAAATGCTGCTGCGACAATTGAACAAATGGTGAATACTGGCGCTGTAAGCCGTGGCCAGTTTGGACAAGTTGTAGTACCAGCAGTTGCTGAAGTTGTTTCGGCGCCATCTAACAATGCTTATATTTCGCAATCTCCTGCTAAACAGGAAGTTCGTGAGAATGTTGAAAAAGACGAGAAAGTACAACAACGTCCAAACAACAAAAAACGTAAGCACAAAGAGCAACGTGAACAACATCACCATACTCAAGAGCCACAACAGCAGCAGCAACCACAACAGGTTCATGAAGAAGTTGTACAGTTATCACGTCAAGAACAACGTGAGTTAAAACGTCAACAAAAACGTCCGCACACTGATCAGCCACATCCACAACAACAAAATGATGGACAACAAACTGAAAATGTCGTGCCGCGTCGTGACCGTAATAATCAACAACGTCCGAATCGTCCAAATCGCCACCGCGATCCAAGCGTATTGAATGAAAATCAAAATGCGCCGGCGGCACCAGTAATTGTTGATGAGAAACAAGTTAAGGTTAATCTGATTGATGCTCCAAAGCATGAAGTCATGAATACAGCCTTAGTGATTAATGTTGATCAGGCACAAAGCGAAATTATCGCTTTAACTCCTGAGCAGCCTGTTAAAAAACGTACTGAAACAGCACCTGTTGTTGAAGTCGTTCAAGAGTCGGCTCCAGCACCTGTTGCTGTTGTAGAAGAGGTAGTAACTGCTGAAGCAAAAGAAACTACTCCTCCTTCGGCAGACAACAAAAATCAACCGCAAATTCAACGTGCGAGTAATGACCCTCGCATGCGTCGCCGTGAACAACGCAACGCAAAACGTGCTAAAGCTGCGGTACCGTCTATTGCCCCATCGCAAATTCCAACTTTGGCGCAATACACAATTGGTAGCTTGATTCGTCATGTTTATGGTGAAGACTGCACAGTATTGATTGAACAGTTTGGTTTAGTCCCAACGTTTAATCGTGCATTGCTGAAATTTGCCGAACAGTACGCAAGCACTCTAGTAACAGAAGTCGCGTCTGATGCTGAAGACAAGAAGCCTGTTACTCGTGATGCAGAGCTTCCAAGCAACAAACCATCACAAGAAGCAGAGCCTGCGCCTGTACTTGCATTGACGCCACAAAAAGAGTCGACACCACGTGTTGCTAATGATCCACGTGAGCGCCGTCGTTTAGCAAAACTTGCTGCTGAACAAGCTTTTGAGCAAGTTAAACAACAACACTCTGCACCAGAAGAAGCCGCTCCTGTAGCTCCGGTTGTTGAAGAAACTGTTGTTGCTCCTGTTGCTGAAACGCAAGCACCTGTTGAGTCAAAACAACAACCGCTTGAGCTTGATCAGGTAACTGAAGTAGCGCAAAGTGAAACAAGCGTAGAAGAAACACCAGCGACAACTGTGGTTGAAGCTCCGGCTGTGAAACAACCGAGAGCAAAAGCCAAAGCAGCCACTGAACAAGCTGTAGCACCAGTAGAAGCTAATGCAGAGGTTGAATCAGAAGATTCTAAGGCTGATCTGGACAAACCAAATCGTCCTCCTCGTCGTCCTCGTGGTCGTCCACCAAAGAAAGCAAATCCTGTAGCTGAGTAAATCATTTGCTCAATTGCAGCTAATTTAAACAAACCTAGTCATTTCGATGACTAGGTTTTTTTTGTTATTTTTAACCAATTAGGTTGATTGCACTAGAAGAAAAGTTTTAAAAGCATGGTGAACCATGAAAAATACTGTACTTTTGCCAACGCAACCTTTTTTGGATTGATCGAAAAATAAATAGGATTGATATGAGCCAGACAACACAGACCGATATCATTACGCTTGGTGATGTTGCAACAAGACTTCCTAGCTTCATCCCCAAGGTACCCCATATCCTGAATGGTCTTAAACAGGCTTACTTAAGAACAGCAAATACCCCAACGGGATTGGGTGTAGCTTTTGAAAAAGCTGTTAAGCGAAATCCGCAAGGTATTGCATTATTATTTGAAGATCAAAGTTACTCATATGAAGCTTTAAACGAATGGGCTAACCAGATTTCTCATTACTATCTCTCTCTTGGCGCACGTAAAGGTGACGTGATTGCCGTAATGGTTGAGAACCGTTCTGAACTTATTGCTACTATTGTAGGCTTAGCTAAAATTGGGGTAACTATTGCGCTTGTTAATACCTCTCAAGTAGGTAAGGTTCTCGCTCATAGTATCAATCTGGTCAAACCAATTGCCGTCATTGCAGGTGAAGAAGTTCGGGCGGTAATTGATGAAATTCGTCAGGACCTCAATGTTCCTAAAGACCGTTTCCATTGGTTTGCAGATCAGGCTACCCGTCAAGATGCGGGAATAGCGCCTCAAGGTTATGCCAATCTTGCAATAGAAATTGATCAATTTCCAAAATTTAACCCATCGACTACCCAGTCTGTTCATGGGAGCGATGGCCTGTTTTATATTTATACCTCAGGCACTACTGGCTTACCAAAGGCTGTTATTTTCAAACACAGTCGCTGGACGCTCGCATATGGCACCTATGGCCACATTTTAAATCTTGGCCCAGATGATGTGATGTATGTAACTTTACCGCTGTATCATGCAACGGGTGTCGTCGTTTGCTGGTGTGGAGTGATTGCAGGAAGTTCTACCCTTGCAATTCGACGTAAATATTCAACCAGTGCTTTCTGGAAAGATGTTCAGAAATTTAATGCCTCTGCAATTGGATATGTAGGAGAGCTTTGTCGCTACTTAATGGACGCTCCTACTACAGAAATTGACCGTGCTCACCGTGTAACCAAAATGATCGGCAATGGCATGCGTCCAAACATCTGGGATAAGTTCAAACAACGTTTTGGTGTTCAAGAAGTTCTTGAGCTTTATGCATCAAGTGAAGGCAATGTCGGATTTAGTAATATTTTCAATTTCAATAACACCGTAGGCTTCTCTCCTATGCCCTACGCGGTCATTCAGTTTGATAAAGAAAAGAATGAGCCTGTACGCGATAAAAATGGCTGGTGTAAAAAAGTTAAAGCAGGTGAAATCGGTTTGCTAGTTGGTAAAATTACCAGTCGTTCGCCTTTTGACGGCTATACAGACCCAGAAAAGAATAAATCTGTGATTATGAAAGATATCTTTAAAAAAGGTGACTCATATTTCAACACAGGTGATCTTGTTCGTAATATTGGTTTCCGTCATGCCCAGTTTGTTGACCGCTTAGGAGATACTTTCCGTTGGAAAGGCGAAAATGTATCTACGACTGAAGTTGAGAACATGGTTTGTGAATATGACAAGATCGCTGAAGCGGTGGTCTATGGTGTAGAAATTCCAAATACCAATGGTCGTGCTGGTATGGCAGCAATCACACTTGCTGATGGTGCCGAATTAAATGAGTCTGATTTAACAGAAATGGTCACTATATTTAAAAAATGCCTACCGGCTTACGCAGTACCCGTGTTTTTACGTGTGCAAGCTAAAGTTGAAACAACAGGTACTTTTAAATATCAAAAGAATAAATTGAAGGAAGATTCGTTTAATCCAGGCAAAACTTCTGAACGTTTACTCGCTTTATTACCTGGTGCGAACAGCTATTGTGATGTCACAACTGAGATTTTTGACAACATTCAGGCATATAAATATCGTTTTTAGTTCATTTTTTAGCTAAACAAGAGAAAATCGTGCTTTTTATAGGCAATCATGCAAATGTTTTTGATTTACCTCTTGTGTTAGTTGAATAACTTGCTAAAATACGCGACATCAAAACAAAGGTGGTGTTAGAAAACTTTTAGTTATCTTGCACTTCACATTCAAACATTGTTTGAATGTTTGTTCAGGGTCGTTAGCTCAGCTGGTAGAGCAGCGGACTTTTAATCCGTTGGTCCCGCGTTCGAATCGCGGACGACCCACCACTTATCTGTTTTGAACCTATTTGGGTCGTTAGCTCAGCTGGTAGAGCAGCGGACTTTTAATCCGTTGGTCCCGCGTTCGAATCGCGGACGACCCACCAAATTCTAAAAAGCCTCTCACTGCGAGAGGCTTTTTTTATTGTTATCTTATTTTAATTTCATGACTAAAAGATGACGATGCATTTCTTATATAAAATGTCTTTAACCCAGTTCATAAAGATTTCTAAACGTTTAGGAATATAACTTCGGTTCGGATATAAAATATTGAGTGGCAAAGATTGAGGCGTATGTGCGCTTAGTACTTCAACCAAAGTTCCTTGTTCAATTTTCTCCTGAACATCATAGTATGGAAGTTGAATAATCCCCAAGCCAGCATAGGCCGCTGCAACATACGCTTCTGTATTATTCACACTCAACGCACTGTCCATCATCACTGTTCCATCTTGATATAAAAATACGCCTTGTTTTTCCCCTACGGCTCCTGCGTAATTAACGAGTTTGTGCTGAGAGAGATCTTCTAATTGCTCAGGCATACCGTACTGTTCCAAATAATTGGGACTTGCACAGTTCACCATAATCAAGTTGCCAACGAACTTCGCAATCAAACTACTATTATCTAACTGCCCCACCCGAACAACGCAGTCAATCCCTTTCTCGATCAAGTCAGTGATGTCATCAGAGCTATTCAGTTGTAAATGAATATCTGGATAGCGGCTATAAAAATCGGGAAGTTCAGGAATAATGACTTGATGCACAATTCGGCTAGGCATAGAGACTTTTAGCGTGCCACGGTAATGCTGCTTTTGTGTCTGTATGAGTTGTTCGAGCTGTTCATAGTCAAATAATAGATTTTGACATTCAGGTAGTATTCTTTGTCCATCTTGAGTGAGACTTACTTTGCGTGTGGTCCGATGAAATAGCCGAACACCATAGTGCGTTTCAAGTTGCTGAATTGCACTCGTCACTGTCGAACGAGGTAAATCAAGCTGATTTGCCACTTCACTAAAACTTTGTCGTTTAGCGACTTCTGTAAAAATAAAAAATTGCTGCAACCGATCCATTTAATTGTTCGTGTTTTCTGAATAGTTAAACCAAACTAGCATAATTGATCAAAAATTACCGCCAATCTAGACTAAAAACACATTAGAACAAGTCATCATAGGAACAATCATCATGACAACTCATACTCTCAAAGATAAAGTTGTATTGATTACAGGCGGTGCAAAAAACTTAGGTGGACTCATTAGCCGTAAATTTGCAGAGCAAGGTGCAAAAATCGCAATTCACTACAATAGTTCGGAAACTCAGGCCGATGCAGAACAAACCTTAGCAGATGTAAAAGCATTAGGTGCAGATGCCGTTTTAATTCAGGCAGACTTAACCCATATTGATAATATAGAAAAACTCTTTATAGACACCAAACAGCATTTTGGTGGAATTGATATTGCCATTAATACGGTTGGAAAGGTTTTGAAAAAATCCTTCTTGGAAACCACCGAACAAGAGTTTGATAGCATGAGTGATATCAACTCAAAAATTGCCTATTTCTTTATTCAGTCGGCTGGTCGTCATTTAAATGATGGCGGAAAAATCTGTTCAATCGTTACTTCTCTTCTTGCAGCTTACACTGGGCTGTATTCAACCTATGAAGGTTTAAAAGCGCCTGTTGAGCATTACACTCGCGCTGCATCAAAAGAATTTGGAGACCGTCAGATTTCTGTGACTGCTGTTGCACCGGGTCCTATGGATACACCTTTCTTTTATGGACAGGAATCTGCCGAGGCGGTGGCTTACCATAAATCAGCTTCAGCTTTAGGTGGGCTCACCAAAATTGAAGATATTGAGCCTTTAATCCGTTTCTTGGTCACAGATGGTTGGTGGATTACCGGCCAAACAATTTTTGCAAACGGCGGTTATACGACTCGCTAAAATAAAAAAGCCGCATCTTATGATGCGGCTTTTGCTTTGCTTCATTATAAAAATTCTTCAAGCACTGAGTTTAAGAAAATATGCCCCTGCTCTGTACAGGCTAAACGAGAAATATCATCTACCAATAGTTTTCTAGCTCGCAGCGATGTTAGTACGTCATTTATGCTATCTAAGCTTAAGCCTGTACGCTGTTCATATAACTCAGCTTTTACCCCATCATTTAAACGCAAAGCATTCATCATAAATTCAAAAGGTAACTCTGTTGCCTCAATCTTTTTCATTTGCAAATGTTCAGCTGGAACCTTGGCTAAATAGTCTTTCGGCAAACGAGTTTTTTGGAAACGGTACACTCCATCTGGTCGTGTAACTTTGCCATGTGCACCTGCACCAATCGCAAGATAATCGCCAAATTCCCAATAATTTAAGTTGTGTGTTGAAGGCAGCTCTTTACGCCATGCCGAAACTTCATAGTTTATAAAACCATTTGCCTTAAGATATGCCTCGCCCTGCTCTTGAATGTCTTCTAGCATTTCATCTTGCGGCAAAACGGGCTGGGTACGAAAGAAAACCGTATTAGGCTCAATAGTAAGTTGATACCAACTAATATGAGTTGCCCCATTCTCTACAGCAACTTTTAAATCATAAAGTGCCTGCTCTAGCGTTTGCTCAGGCAAACCATGCATTAAATCGACGTTCACCCGCTTAAAGCCAGCTTGCTTTGCCTGTTGAATCGCATCGATAGCATTATTTGCTGAATGAATACGACCAAGCTTTTGCAAATGATCGGTATTAAAACTCTGTACGCCAATAGACAAGCGGTTAATATCAGCTTCTAAATATCCTGCAAATGGGTCATGCTCTACTGTTCCTGGGTTGGCTTCTAAGGTAATTTCACAGCCATCTTCAAATTTGAGCAGCGACTTAAGCTGTTCAAACAGCCAGACGTAACCCTGTGCCGAAATGAGTGAAGGGGTACCACCACCAATAAATACACTGTGAATTAAACGCCCCTGTGCCATTTCTAGTTGAGTTTCAAAATCGGCGACCAACGCTTTTAAATAGGTTTGCTCGAGTTCTGACGAAAGTGCTCCATCTGGTACGGCATGCGAGTTAAAGTCACAATATGGACATTTACGCACGCACCAAGGCATGTGGATATATAAAGATAAAGGAATAGAAGCAGGATTTAATACAGCCAAGGAGCAAGCCCAATTTACACAATATTTCTATTTTAACATGACTGCATCAATGGGCTTATGAAAACATACCTTAATTGCTTTAGACTAATTTTAAACATACTTAAATACTGATAAAAATGATGAAATTCTCTAGTCAACTCTTCCTGTTTTTACCCCTAGCTATGGGAATTGGTGTTGCCATGGCTTTTCAAACTGCTATTAATGCACAGCTCAGAGAACAATTACACTCGCCATTACAAGCAGCGCTCTTATCATTTTTTGTGGGAACTATTGTTTTGGCTATTATGGTTTTCTTTCAAAGCGCCGAGAAACCCACTTTAAGTGAAATATCCAATATTCCTTGGCTTCTTTGGACTGGAGGATTTCTTGGGGTTTATGCAATTAGCATGAGCATTTATACTGCACCTAAACTTGGTTTTTTAACCTTTACAGGGCTAGTCGTTTTTGGGCAAATCGTTATTTCAATGTTGCTTGACCACTTTGGCTGGTTAGGTACAGAAAAGACACCTGTTACATGGCAACGGTTTCTTGGTGGGATCATCATTTTTGTCGGTGTTTTACTCACTTTGCAACGGTAGCTTCATTTGTATATTGATAAAGAGTACCTTTTGTGTCGAATGTCACGTCTTTTCGGTCTGAATTAAAACAACTCTTCCACTTAATGCTACCGATTTTAATTACCCAGTTTGCTCAAGCAGGCTTTGGGTTAATTGATACCATTATGGCAGGCCATTTATCCGCAACCGACTTAGCAGCAATTGCTGTAGGGGTCGGTTTATGGGTTCCAATCATGCTCCTGTTCAGCGGCATTATGATTGCAACTACACCCTTGGTAGCCGAAGCAAAAGGCGCAAGAAATACAGAGCAGATTCCTGTCGTTGTTCGTCAGTCATTGTGGGTTGCTGTCATTTTAGGTGTACTGGCAATGCTCATTTTGCAGCTTATGCCTTTTTTCTTACACGTGTTCGGTGTACCAGAGAGCTTACGACCTAAAGCAAGCCTATTCTTGCATGCAATTGGCTTAGGTATGCCAGCTGTGACCATGTACGCAGCGCTACGTGGCTATTCAGAGGCTTTAGGCCATCCACGCCCTGTCACAGCTATTAGCATGTTAGCTTTAGTTGTGTTGATTCCGCTTAACATGATTTTTATGCATGGATTAGGACCAATACCTGCATTAGGTAGCGCGGGCTGTGGTTTTGCAACATCCATTTTACAGTGGCTCATGCTGATTACTTTAGCTGGCTATATTTATAAAGCCTCAGCTTATCGAAACACGTCTATTTTTGGCCGATTTGATAAAATTAATATGACTTGGGTTAAAAGAATTTTACAGCTTGGTCTACCAATCGGTTTAGCTGTGTTCTTTGAGATTAGTATTTTTAGTACAGGTGCATTGGTCCTTAGCCCACTTGGTGAAGTGTTTATTGCTGCACACCAAGTCGCAATTTCCGTTACCTCTGTGCTGTTTATGATTCCGCTTTCGCTAGCCATTGCCTTAACCATCCGTGTCGGTACTTATTATGGTGAAAAGAACTGGGCTGCAATGTATCAGGTACAAAAGATTGGTCTCAGCACAGCAATATTTTTTGCCATATTAACCATGACTTTTATTGCTCTATGCCGTGAACAAATTATCTCGATTTATACTCAAGACTTAACCGTAGCTCCTGTTGCGATGTATTTACTCTGGTTTGCAATGGCATATCAGTTGATGGATGCATTGCAAGTGAGTGCCGCAGGTTGTTTAAGAGGTATGCAAGATACTCAAGCACCGATGTGGATTACACTCATGGCATATTGGGTGATTGCTTTCCCTATTGGACTTTATTTAGCGCGTTATACTCATTGGGGCGTAGCTGGTGTATGGCTAGGCTTGATTATTGGTTTAAGCATTGCCTGTGTGTTATTACTTTCAAGGCTCTATTTAAACACCAAACGTTTAAGCCAAACCTAATAAAAAAGCCGATGAAATATCGGCTTTTTTTTTACTATGCAGATTTGGCTCTTGGGCTTGCTCCAATTTGCCAGACAAACGGTAAATCTGTACGGTTCACCTCCCAATCTCCAATTACTTTTTCTTTATAGATGAGTGGATTGTGTGAAGATACTGTTCGTGCATTACGCCAGAAGCGATCTAGCTGTTTAACCTGACTGCTTGCCGATGCGCCTAAAGCATTAAATAATTGGCTGGTTAAATCCAGTACCAAGTTAGAAATCACCACCTGCCCTTGCGCGGACTCAAGCTCAGCATCTACATTAAACTGATGCTCTTTCACTTCTAACTCACTAAAGTGACTTTCATAAGCCTTTTGTAGTGCTTCTGCTGTTTTTACGGTAATTGCTTGGCTCGCATAAGCTTGAGCAGAGGCTTTACCCACCACCTGTAAAACTTGCGGGTCGTGGCGAACTAAGTCTCCATTACCATGGCTAAAAATACGTTTCCGTTCACGAATTTCCTGACTAAACGTCTCCACGGCTGCCTGCGCAATTCCTGTTAAAGTTGCAAGGTGCACGACCTGATAAAAAGCGGTCTGATATTTAAAACGTTGATCAAATGGAATGAGGTGCGAAGCTGGTAAATGAACTTGATGTACTTTTAAGGTGCCGCTACCCGTGGTTTTTTGCCCAAAACCATCCCAATCATCAATAACACTCACACCCGTTTCGTGGCGGTAAATAGCGGCAATCACATGACGATCATTCACTTCATCATAAGCAAATAAGTCGATCCAGTCCGCAAAAATACTTCCAGTTGAATAATACTTTTCGCCGTTCACCACCAAGTTACCCGAAGCATCTTTAGTGACTCGTGTAACCACATCACCAATTTGTACATTACCAACTTCTGTCCATGCATTTCCGACTAAATCACCTTGTACAAAACGCTGAAACCAAACATCTTGCGAATGTTCTTTATGGGCAACTAAGCGGTCTTCAACAAAAGCGAAGTGTCCACGCAAAGCTTGCACAATATTCGAGTCTGCTTGCGCAAGCTCAGCTAGAAGCTGGAAAAGCTGTGGCAATGACACCCCATCTCCACCATATTTAACCGGTACTCGTACAGCACCCAATTTCGCCTCTTTTAACCACTGAATGGGTTCAAAAGGTAAGATTCGTTCTTTTTCACGTTGAATTGCACCTTGGGCAATCTTTTCAAAAATCGGCCGAAATCTGCTTGCCACTTTCTCATAGTCGGCCCCTAGAGATAGTTCTTCTACTTCAATTTGTATTATTGTCATCGTTATTCTCCTAATCCTATTTTCTTCAATTTAGCTCCAAGCATGACGGGGTGGATAAATACCATTGAGATAGTAGTTCCCTACAAGGTGATATTTCCAACGTACCGGATCATGCAAAGTATGAGTACGAGCATTACGCCAATGGCGATCCAGATTCAGTTCAGACAAAGTGGAACGTGTCCCTGACAACTCAAAAAGCTTATTGGCAGCTAAAATGGCAACTTCTGTGGTTAATACTTTTGCTTCGGCAACCAAAAGCGTGGCCTGATTTACAAGCTCTTCTGTCGTGTCGGCAATCGCTTGGTCAATCGCATCTCCTGCCAAATCTAATACCGCTTCTGCTGCACGTAGTTTTATTTTTAAATCACCAATATTTGCAATCGTGTAAGGGTCATCACTCGCTTTTTCCAAACCTGAGTCGACCCATGGGCGGCTATGATTTTTGACATAGTGAATTGTTTCTTCAATTGCACCACGCGCAATACCCGCATCTACTGCGGCTTGAATAAACTGAGAAACTGCACCTGCTGGTGTTGGTCGTTCAAACGCTTTATAAATCGGAACTAAATATTCTTCACGTACCGGCACTTGGTTTAACTCAACTGTGCCACTCGCGGTGGTACGTTGCCCAAAACCAGACCAATCATTAATAATATTAACTCCCGATGTTTCACGTGGCACTAAAGCAGCATAAGGTTGCCCTTCTTCATTCACAGCCACAATTGGAATCCAATGTGCAAGTAATGCTCCCGTTGCAAAGAATTTCTTGCCATTAATTTCATAGCCGTGCTCGGTCTTTCGTAATGTTGTAGTGAGATCTGCAACCGTTTTGCTATTTTTTTCAGAAAAAGCATTGCCAAAGCGAATGCCTTTTAACACTAAATTAAAGAAGAATTGTTGTTGTTCTGGAGCTGCATCAAGTCGTAAATGTTCAATAAAAGCCAAGTGATTTTGTGGAAGCTGGGCCAGAGATGGGTCAACACTCGCAATTGTTTTAATCACCTCAGCCAAGGTCCGATATTTAACTTGCGCGCCCCCAAACTGCTTAGGAACCGTAATCGCCCACAAGCCACTTTGTGAGAATTGTTGAATTTCATTTAAGGGTAAACGGCGCTCTTTATCCCGAGCAGATGCCTCTTGAGCAAACTCTTGGGCAAGTTGTCTGGCAAGCTCAATGGCTTCTTCATCAGAACGAATAATATGTGCATCTTTCGATTGCTCAAACACAGACAGTGGAACCGCTTGAGAACGCCCATGGGCCGAATTTAAACTTGTCATAACTTTTGTTATCTCTATTCTTATCTAACATGACATTCACCTTAGCATCAAAAAAACACACCTCTTATAGTTATTAAAGCTTTGTTTATGAAATGAATATTCAAAAGCTTTTCATATTTTTTACTATAAAAATAACATTTTGTTTTTCGAAAATTTTCTTACATGAGATAAACAATTTCGTATAGGCTTTTTAAGCTTTGTCACCTATGATCAAAACTACGCAGTATTATGCTGTAGTTAACGAGGTATCGAAGATATGGCAAAGAATGCAAGTTCACCTGGCAAACGTTTTATGAAACTTGCAGGGATGACCGCGAGCATTGCAACAAAAACCGTTTCTAATTCGATCCGAAACTTTAATGCAGACGAAGATCAGAAACTGGCTGCAAAAAGCAAACTATTTCAAGATATTGGTTTGCAAATTGCCGACACCTTAGGTGAAATGAAAGGCGCGGTCATGAAAGTTGGGCAAATTGCCTCACAATATAAAGACATTTTCCCGCCCGAAGTAGCCAAAGCAATTTCAAAACTACAACGCCAAGCCCCAGCAGTTCCTTTTGCCGCTATTCAACAACAAGTCGAAAAAGAACTTGGAAAGCCACTTAATGTTGCGTTTAAATCTTTTGATAGTGAACCTTTTGCCGCAGCTTCTATTGGGCAGGTTCATAAAGCAGTTCTTCTTAGTGGGGAACAAGTCGTAGTTAAAGTCCAATATCCTGGCGTTGATGAAGCCTGTGAAAGCGATTTAAAACAAGTACGTCTAGCACTGCGTTTAATGGGCGTACTTAAAATTGATAAAAAATTGCAAGATCAGCTTTTTGCAGAAATTCAAGACAGCCTTTCAGCAGAACTCAACTATGAAATTGAAGCTCAGAACCTTGAAGTTTTTAAAATATTCCATAGCCAACTAGACGACAAAATTATTATTCCAACGGTCTATAAAGATTATTCTTCAAGACGTATTTTGACACTCAGCCTCGAACAAGGTGAAAGTATTGAAACTGCGAGCTCTTGGCCTATCGAAACTCGAAATGCCATTGGACGTCGTCTCATTCGTGCTTTAGGTCAGGAAATGTTCTTTTTAAAACGTTTTCACTGTGACCCTCACCCTGGTAATTTCGCTTTCCGCCAAGATGGTAGTGTCATTATTTATGACTATGGCAGTGTTAAAACACTTTCAAATGAAATTGTGCAAAACTTTAAACATCTGGTAAATGCAGCGCGTCATGAAAATATTGAGTTGCTTGAAACAGAACTTGTAGCCTTACATTCCATTGTTGAAAAAGATAAATTCCCGAGTGATTTATATAAGCTCTGGATTGAAATTTTATTACGTCCTTTAACCACAACCTATGATTTTGCTGAAAACTCATCACATCATGATGGCATGTTACTCGTGAAAAAATCATTAAAATATTGGGATGTCTTTAAACCATCTCCAGATACGCTCATGGTAAATCGTACAATTTCGGGTCACTACTGGAATTTGATTCACTTAAAAGTACACGACAATCTAAAAGATCTGTTCGAAGAACTCGTTCCACCTACACCATAACTTTTCCCAATGCACTCCTCACTAGATGCATTGACTTTACCTAATGTTATGTTATAACATTTCTGTATTCAAAAATAATTAGGAGATCTCTCATGCGTAAAGATATTCATCCTGCTTATCAACAAGTGTTATTTCATGATACTAATGCAGATGCGTATTTCGTAATTGGTAGTACGATTCAGACGAAGCAAACTAAAGAATATCAAGGACAAGTCTATCCTTATGTCACCCTTGATATTTCAAGTGCATCACACCCTTTCTACACAGGTGAAGTACGCCAAGCCAGCAATGAAGGTCGTGTTGCAACCTTTAATAAACGCTTCGCTCGCTTTAATCGTAAGAGTTAATCTTACGTTAAGATTTGACCAATACACTTAAATCATTGGAAGCCTAAGACTATCTCCTCCACTTAGGCTTCTTTTTTTTATGTCCGTTTTTTCGTCCTTTTTATATTGTGTATAAAAGAGAACTTATCCACAACTTGTATAAAAACTCTTCTTATTTTTCTCACAACTTATCAATTTTTTGTATTCGGCAAGCTTCCAAAGCTTTTATTCGATGCTATGCTTAAACCCTCATTTGATAGGAAGTTTTAAGATAATGGCACAAGAATTACTTGCCCAATTACAAGCAGGCACAGCAAAATTTTCAGACGTTTTAGCTCATATTGAAGCCCGCTACCAACATACTCCAACAGCTTTTCAAAATGGCGCACAGCATAACGCTGCTACTGAAAATCAAGGCAGTGCAAAAGTTTTCTCTTTTGCCAAGTTACAAGGTTTAGACCAAGCACAAACTTTGAGTTTATTTGCAGAACACTATGCATCTGTATTGGCTACACCAGAGGGGACTGATCATCAAAATATTCGCCAGTTTATGCAAAATGGTTGGGATGGTGTGAAGTTTGAAGGTCAGGCTTTAGCTGAAAAGTAATAAGCTTTAGTAGCTAATGCCTCAAATCATAGGATTGTCACAACAGAGTTTTTTCAGTTAGATTTTATACCTAGATTAGCCTTCGGCTCGACCTACTTTTCTTTTGGGAAAAGTAGGCAAAACCATTTTCATTAACAGAACCTATTATCTGTTTGCACTTATCCAATATTTTGCAAAAACAATATATCTCTGATTTCAGTCAGGCTGTTGATGACTTTAACGCGTATCAAATCAAAGAATAAATCAGATAATTTTCTTTTTAAAATTTAAATAATAATTAGTTATTTACTATCGTGACAAGCGGCAAGGATGCCACTGTTTCGCTGTGCTATAAGGATGTAGCATCAGCGAAACAAAAGATTTTTGCTTACTTTTGATCTTTCAAAAGTAAGGTATGCCTATACAAATGGTGTTGGAGAATATTATAAAACAGAGGCTGTATATTCTGTCCTAAAACATTCAAATACTCAGTTGCCTGCTACCCAATAATAAGTCGCCAACCCCAAACACGTAAAAATTAACGATCCAATCAAATGAATGGAAATTCCCAGCATTGCCATGCCCAACTTACCACTTTGCAATAAAGTCACAATCTCAATTGAGAATGTAGAAAAAGTGGTTAAAGCACCACAAAAACCAGTAATCACAAAAAGTTTATAATTTGGACTTAAATCACTGTGAGCAAAATAGGCAATCGCAAAACCAATAATAAAACCACCGACTAAATTAACAGTGACGGTGCCAAGTGGAATTTGCGGATAAATCGAGTTGAGCTTTAAGCCCAAAAACCAACGCAGCCATGCCCCTAGAACAGAACCTAAAGCAATTGAAAGTAGAGAATAATACATAGGACTACCCCTTTAGATAGGCGCTAAAAGAGCAAAAAAGCATGAAGGATAAACTGACATCGCGTACTCCCAAAATGGCCGAGTACGCAATAACCTACGCACCTAACAATATAAATATATGAGGATCACGTAGGCATCATTAGCCAATACGGCGGTTTTTCTAGGGAGGAATGCCATCTCCCCTTGATCAGTATCTTAAAACAACTAAAAGTTGATTGAAATACTCTTTTCAACTCATGGGCGTTCAGCGTATTGAAGTAAATCGTCCTGAATACATTCCCACTCTGCTTTTGAAGCAGCAAAAATATGCATTGTCGGTTTTTGGTCTAATAGTGTATCAAGAGTACCAATTCTTAAACGATAAAGTTCAGGCTGTCCATCACGAGAGCTAATCAAAGGT
Organism: Acinetobacter calcoaceticus; assembly: GCF_900520355.1. Classification (NCBI taxonomy): domain Bacteria; kingdom Pseudomonadati; phylum Pseudomonadota; class Gammaproteobacteria; order Moraxellales; family Moraxellaceae; genus Acinetobacter; species Acinetobacter calcoaceticus. The sequence continues at coordinate 3,511,768 of NZ_LS999521.1, forward strand.
GAACCACATTCACTACAGAACCAACGATACACACCTTCCACAGCAAATTTTTTGACTAAGTCTTCACCTTGAGTGATTTTAAAGTCTTCACTTTTGACAGGAGCATTGGTCGCAAAGGCAGTGCCATTTGCTTTACGACAGCGTTGGCAGTGACATTGAATAATATCTCCGATATCGCCTTTAATTTCATAGCGAATACCTTGGCATAAACAACTTCCTTGATAGACTGGTGATACTTGAGACATGTTCTCATCGTTCCTATTATTATTGATTGTTCAAAACTAACACTTTTCACATATCAAACAAAGCGCAAAATGAAGCGCTTATCGCTCCAAGAATGAATGCACACCCTCTCCCGCGGCTCGCCCTGTGGCAAAGCATGCCGTAAGCAAATAACCGCCAGTAGGCGCATCCCAATCCAGCATTTCACCGCAGCAAAATACACCTGATATTTGTTTGAGATTTAAACTTTCGGACAGTGCCTCTTGTTTAATACCCCCAGCACAGCTAATCGCTTCTTCAATAGGTCTAAAACCATCTAAGGCTATTTTTAATGACTTGATCTGCTCAGCCATTATTTCCGGTTGATTCCATAAAGCTTTATCAACTATTTCACGAATGAGGTTAATTTTAGCTGTATCTAATCCTGCCTTTCGCCAGATATTCGTCAAAGATTGCTTTTTTCCAGCCTGTAATTTTTTTATAAGCTGGCTTAATTCAACATCGGGTAATAAGTCTAAAAATAGATTTAAACTTTGTTCTTGTTTTTGTTGTTCTCGTAAGGCTCGGCCCAGTTTATAGATCACACCACTTTCAAAACCATAGTGGGTAATTACAATATCACCTTGCACAATTTGACTTGGATCAACCCATGCATGTACACGCTTTAACGGCTCACCAAAACAATCGCTCATAAAAGACGACCATGCATGTAAAACACCTGCATTACTCGGTTGGAAAGGCTCAATATTAGATGGATCAATCCATTGTAGCCAAGCTCCGTCGCTGCCCAATTGAGACCACGACACAGCACCACAAGCCAACACGACCGCATCATATTGCTGGGTAAAAGTTTCAGTGTTTTGATTATTCTGATTTTCCAAAGTCACTGCTGTACCTTGTAAATCAATACAACGATGACGATAAAAAAATTTAACTTGCTGCTCTGCCAAGCGTTTTAGCCAAGCACGCAGTAAAGGCGCTGCTTTCATTTCGACAGGAAAAATACGACCCGAGCTGCCAACGTAAGATTCAATTCCAAGACTTTTCATCCAGTCTTGAATCCAGACTGCACCCCACTTTTCAACCCACGGTCTCAACCATTCAACATGGTCATAACGCTCAATAAACTGTGCTAAAGGTTCAGCATGCGATATGTTTAAACCTGTTTTACCAGCCATGAGAAACTTACGTGCAGCTGAGGGTTTTTGCTCATACACATCAATTTCATAAGCATATTGGCTTAACACTTCAGCAGCCATAAGACCTGCTGGGCCTGCCCCGATAATGGCAACCCGCTTATTCGCCATGCACTTGCCCTTGCAATGGTGCAAACTCATCAAAACGTGTGCTGTAGCCTTCAGGCTTGGTCATAATGAGTTGCTGACAAAGCTCGCCACGTTCTAAATATTTAATTTCAAAATGAGTACGTGCAGACGTTTGAGCAATTTTTTCTTTTTGATAAGGCAGTTTCCACACATTTAATAACTGATGTTCTGCTTCTTCAATATATTCAGGAATATTACTTGCCAATGTAATGGTTCCACCTGTTTGCAGGCGTGAGATTAAGAATTCAAAAAATGGCATATTCAACCAGCGCTGTGCCGGATTATGTGGTTCTGGATTTGGGTAGAGAATAAAAAAATGTTCAACTTGAACAGGGTGTAAAGCGTGTACAACCCAAGGTAAAGCATCTGCATGTACAGGCACCAAATTATCTCTTGGTTCCAAACTATGCTGCTTTTGCATTGCCAAGAATTTTTCTCGGGTTCGTTCAATTGCATATAACGTATACTGTGGGTGTTGCCCGCTAAAGAGCAAAGCATGTTTACCCTTACCTGCACCAATTTCTACACAAATTGGAGTATTTTCAATTGGGGTAAAATCGCGAGGCGCTTGCATACGTTGTGCTTGAAATTGACGAATCGGCATAATCACATCAAACTAAATAAAAATCGGCACAAGTCTACCAAGACACCTGACTTTTGCCTAATCTATTTCTTTTCACAATGAAGGACATTGCCCTATGCCACGTACATTCCCCTGCCCACGTTGTGGTGGACCAAGTGTTTGGGAAGGTAATGAGTTTCGTCCGTTTTGCTCAGAACGCTGTAAATTAATTGATTTAGGAGCTTGGGCAAACGATGAATATAAATTGCCTACCCAAGATGCTCCTCAGCAAGACAAGGGTAGTCAAAATGAAGATGATTATGAGGATTAACCTGCTTTACCCGCGACAAACGGGTTAAATTGTTTTTCATAGCCAATGGTACTCATCGGACCATGTCCAGAAATAAACTGAGTATCATCTGGCAAACTAAAACATTCACGTTTAATCGATTCAATCAACTGATCATGGTTTCCACGCGGGAAGTCTGTTCGTCCAATCGAACCTTTAAACAGAACATCACCCGTCCAAAGTAAGCCATGGTTTTTATTATAGAAAACAATATGTCCTGGCGTATGCCCCGGTGCAAAGCGCACCTCAAACTCATCTTCACCAAGTTTTAGCACTTCGCCACCTTCAAGCCATTGATCGACTTTGACAGGTTGCGGAATTGGGAAGCCGTAACGTGCTGATACTTCTTGAATCATATCTAGCCAGAACTGATCTTCTTTATGTGGACCAATAACTGGAACGCTCCATTCTTTGGCAAGCTCACCTACCGCTCCAGCATGGTCTAAATGTCCATGAGTCAGCCAAAGTGCTTTTACTTTTAAGCCTAAATTTTCAACTTCTTTTTTCAAAATAGCAGCATCACCACCAGCATCAATCAAAACTGCTTCTTTCGTTTCACTGTCCCAAACGAGGGAACAATTTTGAGCAAATGCAGTAACGGGAACAATTTTGACTTGCAGCATAAAAACCTCTGGCTAAAACACAATTAACGGTGGGCTAAGGTATGGGTAAGGGCATCAAGATTAGCCTGAACTAATCCTGCAAGCAAATCAATATGAGCCTGATCGCTATTTAAGGCAGGAATATAAGCGTAACTCCCACCACCTGCTTGTTGAAATAGCTCTGCATTTTGAATCGCTAATTCTTCAAGCGTTTCTAGACAATCGGCAGAAAAAGCTGGACTTAACACCTGAACAGACTTAACACCTTGCTGCGCCCAATCTTGTAAAAGCTGATCGGTATAAGGTTTCACCCATTCTTGTTTTCCAAAACGGGACTGGAAGCTAATTGCCCATTCATCATCTTTTAAATGTAAGGCTTCGGCCACCAGCTTTGCTGTGATGCGACAACGGTCTGCATAAGGATCACCTTTGTCTGCATATGGCTGTGGAATCCCATGAAAAGACATCAATAGTTTTTCAGGCTTACCATGCTGCTCTTGGTAGACTAAAACACTTTCGGCTAATGCCTGAATAAACATGGGATGCTGATAATAGTCTTTAATAATTGTCAGCCCCGGCAAATTCCGCTGTTTAGGAATCCATTTGGCAAACGCATCGTATAACGGCGCTGTAGATGTTGCAGAATATTGAGGAAACAAAGGTAATAAAATGACATGTTCTTGTGGATTGTCCGCTAACTTTTCCAGAACCTTATCAATGCCAGGATTCCCATAAGTCATTGCGGGTAAAACAGTTAAATCAAACTGTTTATTTTCACGTTCTAAATAAGCTTGCACACGTTTAGTTTGCTCAAACACAATTTCACGCATTGGCGAATCTGTTGACCATACTGAAGCATAGGCATGCGCTACTCTTTTCGGGCGAAAAGGTAAAACAAACAGATTTAAAATAATCCACCAGATCAGTTTCGGTATTTCAATCACACGTGAATCAGATAAAAACTGTTTTAAAAAACGGCGCACCGCAGGCACAGTCGCCTCATCTGGTGTGCCTAAATTCGCTAAAATGACAGTAACTTTCGGTTTTTGTTCAAACGACATGTGTAAATGCCTTTCAGTTCATCTTATGACACTAATGTAACAGTTTTCAGTGTCATATATAAATTGAATCGCTCTAAGCTTTTAATCGAATGCCCCGATGATTCCATTTATAGCTCAGCAATATCTTTTGAGCTTTAGTGGTTAATTTCCATAGCCCATATGATTGTTCAGTTTGAGTTGGGACAATCCAGCCTTGTGATTGCATTTGATTTTTAATTCGGAACAGTGCCTTATGATTAATCTGCGCACAGGCAACCGCATGCGCACGAGGTAATTCCTGACGAGCATCTTCTAAGCCAGCCTGATTTAAATATTCATTCAGACAAGCTGCAAAATTCTCTTCTGGCATCGCTGTTTCAAAGCGCTTTGCCAGCACGCTTAACAACTGAGACCACGTCATTTGCCGTTGTCGTTTAAGCTCTTTAAAGTTGCCATCCTGAAATGCTTGAATCTGATATTCAAATGCAAAAATATCTTGCGGTGCAACTTCATTTAACTGTGTTAATGGCTCGCTTAATCGCTGTTCTAACTGCAAAATTTTACTTTTTAATAATTTAATCTCATCTTCTAACTGATGGGCTTGATGTGTAGGAACCCAGCCTTGTCCCCCATATTGTTCAATCATTAAAGGGATATTTAAACGAATGACCAACTCAAGTTCACGTGGCGTTTTAAAGTAAAAAATATGCTCTGCTTCATGTAATAATTTTTTTCTAAATGCGAGAAATTTATCTTTAAGTTGTGGATGTGTTTCTTGTAAATCTATTTCACGATTTTCTGGCTGTTCATGCATGAACACAATAATCAGTTTCGCCTGACTTAACGCATATTCATATTCTAAAGACAAATAACTCACACCAGAAATCGATTGTTCTCCATACTGACTGCCTAAAAGTAGGATTACATAATCACATTCATCAATCTGTCGACGTGCAAGTGTAGTGGTTAAAGGTGTTCGATGTTCTAATCCCCAGGCAAAGAAACCCATCCCTACCAAGGTTTGAGACAAAACCATGCGCTCTGGCTGCATATCGCGGCCAGACGTTGAAATAAAAATCTGATAGCGTGTATCGAGCATAACAATACCCTTTCGCCCCATGATCTGTTCGTGACTTAATATCAGCCAAGATCATGAACCGCCCCAAATAAAATAATAAATCTAAAAAAACACTATTTTCTAAATGATACTCAAAAGATCAATTCAGATTATGAAGTGTCCAAGTTAACTCTTGTGGAATCATATTTTGTAAAACAGGTTGCAATGCCTCGGCATTATTGCCGCTGACATAACATTCAATACGTGCAACATTCTGACCTATTTGGTCACATAATAACGCATTTTTTATTAAAATACGGGCTGTTTGTCGGGCTACTGCCAACCCAGAGTCAACCAGTGTGAATTGGTTATCAAAAAGATGATGAATTGCTTCATTTAAGAAAGGATAATGAGTACAACCGAGCACTAAATAGTCTGCTCCTTGCTCTGCGGCAGGCTGTAAAACCTCTTTTAATGCGTTTAAACATGCCTCTCCCATTTGCTGCCCTGCTTCCACACAAGGAACAAGTTCGAGGTTGGTTAAAGTCATCACTTTAACACCTGCTGGAATAGCAAACTTTTCAACAACATCTTTAATGAGTTGTCCACGAAAAGTAGCAGGTGTCGCCAACACGGCAACCACTTTAGAACGGGTTTGTAAGACTGCTGGTTTTAATGCTGGAACTAACCCAACAATTGGGAAGTGTTCGCCATAATGCTCACGTAAATGGTCAAGACTAAATGCTGAAGCAGTGTTACAGGCAACCACCGCAATTTTGCAACCCTGACGGTATAACCAGTCAACAGCACGAGCAGTAAGTTCTCTAATTTCGTCATCGGAACGTGGGCCATAAGGAACATAAGCTGTATCGGCATAATACACAATGCGTTCGTTTGGCAAATATCTGGCAATTTCTGCTGCAACCGACATTCCGCCAATTCCCGAGTCAAAAATACCAATTGGAGCATCAGCAGATGCGTTAGGCATAGGTTCTAGATCGGTAAATAGGGGTTGTATGGCTGTCATGGCTGTACTGAAGTGTCAGAAAATTTCACTTCCTAAAGCTTAAACCTCAAGTGCCTAATTGCAAGAGCAAATTACCACTTTTTAACTCTAAAACGGTTTCACCTTTATCATTTTCAATCAGTGTTCCATAGTTCACTAAGTGATAAAAAGACTGGCGTTGAATAAGGGCATTAATTCCAAAACGCACATGCACATAAGGACGCAATTCCCCATCATATTCACGCATAAAAATTGGATGTTCAGCATCGACCAAAATCACATCTTGATTCGTCGTGGTCAGTTGTAAAAACTGCTCACCTGAAATTTCAACTTGATCTACCTGATTGACTAATAAAGGTTCATCTTCGACCTCAATTTCAATTTGTTCTACGGGGGTTTTCAGGTAGAATTTACCCTCTTCTTTCCATAGGACTTTGGTAAATAGATCTAATAGGGCTTGGCGCTTAATTAATTGACCTTCGTGCCACCATTCTCCATTGGCTTTAACCGTCAAATCCATTTTGCCGCAATGCTTTGGATGCCACTGCTCTAAAGGTGGAATTGACCTTTTGTGACTTTGCTGTACACCTTTTAAGTATTGTGCAATGTTCATTAAGTTTTTATCATCAGATAACGGTATTTTTCCCATATCCGATGGGGAATTATTTTGATTTACCATAGTTTATGCCTTGCTGACGAAAAAATATGACGACTCAGCCAATTGGCTAGATCATGGTTTAAAACTATACTAGCCAAAACGATAAAAGGCACAATAGCATATTTGCGCCTATGGATTAAAACACTCACGGCAGCACCGAATTTCTGAATATGACGGTTGCCACCTTTAAGTATTGAGGAGTCCTACATGGAACACATCGAACGTGAATCGATGGAGTTTGACGTTGTCATCGTAGGTGCAGGACCTGCAGGTCTGTCTGCTGCGATTAAGATCCGTCAATTAGCGATTGAAAAAAACTTACCCGATCTTTCTGTTTGTGTAGTTGAAAAAGGCTCTGAAGTAGGTGCGCATATCTTGTCTGGTGCTGTGCTTGAGCCACGTGCCATCAACGAACTTTTCCCGAACTGGAAAGAAGAAGGTGCGCCTCTTAACGTACCTGTAACTGAAGACAAAACTTTCTTCTTGTTATCAGACACCACATCTAAAGAAGTGCCTCACTGGATGGTTCCTAAAACCATGCATAACGATGGCAACTATGTTATCTCTTTAGGTAACGTGGTTCGCTGGTTAGGCCAAAAAGCTGAAGAATTAGAAGTATCTATCTTCCCAGGGTTTGCTGCATCTGAAGTGCTTTACCATGAAGATGGTACTGTAAAAGGTATTCAAACTGGTGACATGGGTATTGGTAAAGATGGCGAGCCAACGCATAACTTTACACCAGGCTATGAACTTCACGCTAAATACACCCTCTTTGCTGAAGGTTGCCGTGGTCACTTAGGTAAAAGCCTGATTGCTAAATACAACCTCGATAAAAATGTTGATCCTCAGCACTACGGTATCGGGATTAAAGAGCTTTGGGAAATCGACCCTGCGAAACATAAACCGGGCTTAGTTATGCACGGTGCAGGCTGGCCATTGGCTGAAACTGCTTCTTCTGGTGGCTGGTGGTTATACCACGCTGAAAACAACCAAGTAACTTTGGGTATGATCGTGGACTTGTCATATGAAAATCCACACATGTATCCATTTATGGAAATGCAGCGCTGGAAAACTCATCCACTGATTAAACAGTTTTTAGAAGGCGGTAAACGTATTTCTTACGGCGCTCGTGCTGTAGTGAAAGGTGGTTTCAACTCATTACCTAAATTGACTTTCCCAGGCGGTTGCTTGATTGGTGATGATGCAGGTTTCTTAAACTTTGCAAAAATCAAAGGCTCTCACACTGCCATGAAATCAGGCATGTTATGTGGTGAAGCTGTTTTTGAAGCCATTGCTGCCGGTGTAGAAAAAGGCGGTGACCTTGCCATTGCACGTGTTACCGAAGGTGAAGATTTATTCACTAAAGAATTGACTTCATACACTGACAAATTCAACAACAGCTGGTTAAAAGAAGAGCTTTATAACTCTCGTAACTTTGGTCCAGCAATGCACAAGTTTGGTCAGTGGATTGGTGGTGCATTTAACTTTATCGACCAGAATGTCTTTAAAGTTCCATTTACTTTGCATGACTTGAAGCAAGACTTCGCTGTATTGAAAACTGTTGATGCGACCAGCTTCAAACCAAACTATCCAAAACCAGATGGCAAGTTAACTTTTGACCGCCTATCTTCTGTGTTTATTTCAAACACTGTTCATGAAGAAAACCAGCCAGCTCACTTGAAGCTGACTGATCCTTCAATTCCAGTGAATGTAAACTTACCGAAATGGGATGAGCCTGCACAACGCTACTGCCCAGCTGGTGTTTACGAAATTATGGAAGATAATGATGGTTCTAAACGCTTCCAGATTAACGCAGCGAACTGTGTTCACTGTAAGACCTGTGACATTAAAGACCCATCTCAAAACATCACATGGGTAACGCCTGAAGGTGGTGGTGGTCCAAACTATCCAAACATGTAATAGAACAGCCACCTTCTCTGCAAAAGCATAGCTTTTGCACTTGCGGCAGGACAAAGCGCTGCTTTGTTCTTCCTGCCTCAGGTGGTGGTGGTCCAAACTATCCAAACATGCAATATAAAAAGCCCCGATTATTCGGGGCTTTTATTCATTTAAAGCTAGAACAACCTTATCCTTTCTGTACCAGATAACGGTATTCTTTATGGTTCTGTTCATCCAGAACTTCTTCTTTGAGCAATAATTCATGCCCTAAATGCATACAAAACTTTGGGATATCCCACGAAGTCGAAGGATCAGTTGCTAACACTTCAACAACATCTCCTGATTTTGCTTTACGAATCGCCTGATGCAACATCATGACAGGTTCAGGACAACGTAAACCACGTGTATTAATTTGGACAGTAGGTGAAATGGATTGTTCCGACATAACAAACTCGAACAAATAGAATTTTCACATTTTAGCATAAACAAATTACTGACCTATTAACTGTAACTAGCATTTACATAACAATATGCGTTTTGTCTTTTAGCTTGTTTTATAGATGCATAAGCATCCTTTCTTCGGTATGATTCAAAGTATTCATTTGATAGATTGAGTCTTTAGGAAAGATCATGCAAGAGGAACCAAGTCCGTCGTGGGGAATGCGCGGCTTACGAAAATGGTTAGGCACAGCACCAGAAACCCGTGATGAATTATTAAAATTAGTCCAAAATTCACGCCGCTTTTTAGAACCAGATACTGTTGCCATGCTTGAAGGTGTTCTTGACCTTCCTGCTACAAAAATTCGTGAAGTCATGACACCACGAACAGCAATGATCAGTTTGCAAGAAGATGATCAGTTACTTGATATTCTTGATGTACTGGTCGAGTCTGCTCACTCACGCTTTCCAGTCTTCTCTTCTGATCAGCCTGATAATGTTGTCGGAATTTTGCTCGCAAAAGATTTATTACCGTTTCTAACTGAACCGAATACCAAAGTTGATATTCGAATTCTTATGCGTCAGCCCTTATTTGTCCCTGAAAGTGCCCGTTCCGATCAGGTACTACGCATGTTAAAACATACTCAAACTCACATTGCTATTGTGATTGATGAATATGGTTCAACAGCAGGTCTTGTTACGCTTGAAGATATTCTTGAAGAGATCGTTGGCGAAATCGAAGATGAACATGACACGGCTGATGAAGATGCTCAGTACATTGTTCCTGACAATGACCATACGGTAGCAAATGCATGGATGGTTCAAGCACTTACACCAATCGAACATTTCAATACTGTTTTAGATGCTGATTTTTCTGACGATGAAGTAGAAACTGTCGGCGGTTTATTGCTTCAAGAAATTGGATTGGTCAGTGATTTACAAGGTCAAACGGTTGAACTTGGGAATTGGTTATTTACAATTGTTGAAGCAGATGCCCGCACTATTCATCTGATTCGAGCTGTACGTCAATGAGAGCATACTTTGAAAAGCTGTTAGATTCTTCGCAACAACCAAAACAGCTTCCTTTTATTTTTCCTTTGCTCATTGCTTTATTTTCAGGTGCCGTGTTCAGTTTTGCGCTGGCACCTTATTATTGGTGGTGGTTGGCAATTTTGTCACCAGCCCTACTCTATGCAACCTTATATAAGCGCTCTGCCAGACAAGCCTTTGCTATTGGTTGGAGTTATGGATTTGGTTTATGGTTTGTGGGGGCTTTCTGGCTCTACACTTCAATCCATGTTTATGGTGATACCAACGCTTTTTTAAGTGTGGGGATGATTGTTATTATGGCCCTTGTGATGGGCTTATTTACCGCATTCCAAACTTGGGTTTACCGACGTTTTTTCCCAGAAACACCACTGACTTTCGCACCACTCTGGATTGTTTTTGAATGGGCTAAAACTTGGGTATTTACAGGTTTTCCATGGCTATTTGTGGGTTACGCTTTTACTGAGCGTTTACTTGATGGCTATGCACCTTTATTCGGTATCTATGCAATTTCCTTTGTAGTGATTATCTTAGCCTGTGCTTTAGTTGAGGTTCTACGTAAACGTCTTTTCTGGATCATCCCTTCTGCCCTGTTAGTTTTGGGTGCATGGGGAGCTTCATATATACAGTTTGTACAACCTAAAGCTGCTAAACCGCTTAGTGTTTCACTCATTCAAGGTAACATTCCACAAGATTTAAAATGGCTAACTGAATATCAAATCAGAACATTAGAAATTTATGCTGGATTGAGTCAATCTGAATGGGGCCGCGACTTAATTGTATGGCCTGAATCTTCAATTCCACTCTTCCAAACTGACATTGAACCGTTTTTAGATGCAATGGATGCACAAGCTAAAAAGAACCACACTGCATGGGTAACTGGAATTCCTTACTGGGATGTGACCAAATCACATGAAGTCGGTACTCCACTGTATTACAACAGTATTATGGCTTCTGGCAGCGATGCAAGTGGTCTATATAAAAAGCAGCGTCTTGTGCCTTTTGGTGAATATATTCCACTCTCAGGCTTACTCTCTTGGGTGCTACCAGCCATGCAAAATGATATTAGCATGAGTGGTTTTTCACGCGGCGAGATTAATCAGAAACCGCTCATGATTAAAGGGCATGCACTTGCTGCTGCGATTTGTTATGAAGTGGCTTATCCAAACCTGACTCGACGTAATGCAGAAAACAGCGACTTTTTAGTGACTGTATCTAATGACGCTTGGTTTACGGGTACTGCTGGGCCGTGGCAACACTTACAAATGGTGCAGATGCGCGCTAAAGAAAATGGCCGCTGGTTTATTCGCGCAACTAACACAGGTATAACAGCGTTTATTGATCAAAATGGTCATATCACTGAACAAGCACCGCTTGATAAAGAGTTTGTATTGAGAGGTGATTTACCTGCTATGCAAGGTCAAACCCTTTATAACCGTTTAGGTGATTATCCAGTTCTAGGATTTGCAGTATTACTGCTGGTTTTAGGTTGGGTCTACCGCCCGCGTAAAGTTGACGTTTCATTTAAGTCACGTCGCTAAACTACAATAACTTTGTACCCAGAGGCACGTCGAACTCTGGGATACAAAGGGCTACATCACCATCTGCATTATGAAACCCTGTCACTAAGCATTCTGACTGAATAGGTCCAATTTGTTTTTTAGGGAAATTCACCACAGCAACGACTAACTTACCAATCAAATCTTGTGGCTGATAAAGCTTAGTAATCTGTGCACTCGATTTACGTATCCCTAACTCTTCACCAAAATCGACATGCAAAATATAGGCAGGTTTACGTGCCTTTTCAAAAACTTCAGCTTCAATAATTTTACCCACTCGAAGCTCTACCTTTGTAAAATCACTCCACTCAATTTGTTCCATTTACTTTTTCTCGTATCCTTAAATATTTGATTTTAAGCATAAAATATGTACAAATAATACTCGTACAACAGTCTGCTTAAATTAAAATAATAAAACGTAGATGTTTAGTCTACGATTTATCTAAAAATTTGGTTTTAAAATATCATTAAAAAGCGATCGATAATTGCAAAGATAAATAGGCGACCAAACTTGATAAAAAGACCATCGGTACATAGCGATAGACTTTAAAAAGCAATTGCTCATATTTAGAAGATATTTGTTTAGCTTGCCAGACGCTCGCTTTTAGAGCAGTAAAAAAACTGACCATCAACCATGCACTCACAATACTGAGGGCGAAGAAACCAATCATGATTTGACTACTCCCTTCTGTATTGAGCCATAAATTTAATGAGACATGCGCAATTGGTAGTAAGCTCAGGATCAACAGGACAGATTTAAGCATTGCCCAATGAAACTGAGTCAGTTCATCTACTATGAGAAATGCTTTCATTTAATCTCTCCATTTTAATGTAATAAAGTACTTTTTATTTATTATGCAAATCTTTTATTTAAATATATAGCTTATTTTTCTCTACATTTTAACTTTCTTGTAACTATTAAATATGGGAATAATTCTTATTATAAGTCTCAAATATAATTATTAACTTTATTTTATATTTTTCATAAACTTACTATATTTTTTGTGATTAAGAAAGATTATCAATTCGTATTTATCGGTTTATATTTTTAAACGAATTGATAATCTCCATTACATTTTAATTAAGGTTGGTAATAAATATCTGCATCATTACCTTCGCCGCCCTCTTTGCCATCTGCACCAAACGAGTACAAATCAAAAGCTCGGCCATCTGCACCTGGAATGACATATTGAACATCATTTTTCCAACTATCTTTAGGGTAGCCACCTTTCACGTATCCACCCGGCATCCAGTTTTTTGCTGTAGCAGGCTGATTAACCAAAGCGTCTAACCCGCCTTCTTGCATAGATGGGAAATGACCGTTATCGAGCTTGTACTGATCTAAAGCACCAGCTACACCTTTTAATGTAATTTGGGTGGTATCAATTTTTGCTTTTTCACTACGACCCATGACGTTTGGTACGATTAGCGCTGCTAAAACACCTAAAATCACAATCACAACCATCACTTCAATGAGGGTAAAGCCTGAGTGAGGATTAGCAAAGCGAAGCTTTGTCCGAACGCAAGATGGAGAGCTATGCTCGGAATGGCACGATTGTGCAATTTGTAAAGCTACGCTTGAGGTATGTTTATCAGAACACGGCTCAAACTGGTTTGAAACCGCAGATTGGCTAAGTTGTTCCATCGCTGTTTCGCTTTGAATATTTTTTACTTTCATCATTATCTCTAATATCAAAGTTATTAAATCATATTGTTCATATTTACGATTGGCAGCATAACCGCGATTACAATAACCAGTACAATGCTTGCCATTAAAACCAGCATAAGCGGTTCAAGTAATGCCAATAAGGTTGAAATAAAGGTCGTAACCTCACGATCTTGCATGGTCGATGCTCGTTCCAACATGCGGTCAAGCTCACCTGATGCCTCACCACTTCGAATCATTTGTACCATCATCGGTGGGAAATAACCACTGCGCTCCAGCTGCGTACCCAAGTTACCACCTTCTGTAACACGCTCGGCAGCTTGGGCAATTGAATCGCGTATGACCCAATTATTGGTGACAGCTGCGCCAATTTTTAAGGCATCGACCAGCGGCACACCTGAACGAGTCAAAATAGACAGGGTACTGGCAAAACGTGCAGAATTAATACCACGTGACAGTTTACCGAATAATGGCAATTTGAGTGTTAATCGATCAAAAGCATAATGCCCAGCTGTTGTTTTTAGAAACCGTACAAATGCGACAATTCCCACAACTGCAAAAATGATAATAAACACCCATGCATGGCGAATAAAATCGCTGGCTTTCATTAAAGCGACCGTAATCCACGGTAGTGCATCTTTATTTTGATCAAAAGTTTTGACAATTTCTGGCACAACAAAAGTCATTAAGCCCATCACAATAGCAAATGACATCAGCATTAAAATGATCGGGTAAATCATAGCTCCCTGAACTTTCTTCTGCATAGCAAAACGGTTTTCGGTGTAGTCCGAAAGCTGATCTAAAATCAGATCTAAATGCCCCGAACGCTCACCTGCAGCAACTGTTGCAATATAGAGGTCCGGAAAACGTCCAGATTGCTGCATACCTTGAGCTAATGAGTGTCCTTCCATGACTCTTGAACGAACAGATGATAAGAGATTTTGCACATGCGCTTTTTCACTTTGTCGGCTCACCGCACGCAGAGCCTCTTCTAGAGGAATTCCGGCTGCAACCAAAACAGAAAGTTGTCTGGTCATGAGTGCCAAGTCATAGGCACTAAACTTTTTTTGAAATAATCCCTGACTCTGATGTTTATCTTTTTGTTCAACAGGGTCAACGCTAATTGGGGTCCATGCTTTATCGCGTAATTGTTGGCGAATCTGGCGTGCTGAGTCTCCCTCAAGCACTCCTTTTTGCTGCTTCCCTGAAGCATCAATGGCAGTAAATTGATATGCAGGCATGGTAATGTTCTAATTTTCCAAAAATAATAGTCGCTGCTGTTGCATCTATGCTACGCAATCATTCATATTCGTTCTATAGCCTGTGTAGAATACCCAAGTCCTCTTCACGACGCTATGCCGTTTTTTAAAATTGACGAAATGAGCCTCTATGACCATAACGCCAAAGCCTAATTCAGTTGTTTATCGTGTGCGTGTTGCCGTACCTGTGCATCTGTACGACACTTTTGACTATACACTCACCGAAGCACAATATGAACGGGCTCAAGTAGGCTCACGCGTCGCTATTTCATTTGGGCGACAGAACCTGATTGGTATCATCACTGAAAAAGTGAATCCACATGAGCCATTTACAGGCAAATTTCAGCTTAAAGCCATTTCTGAACTTTTAGATGAACAACCTATTTTAGATGAACAAGTTTTAAGTTTATTGACATGGTCCGCACAATATTACCAATTTCCAGTTGGCGAGGTCATGCAAACCGCCCTTCCGGCTATACTGCGTCAGGGCAAACCGATGGACGTTTTGTTCCATCTCTGGAAAATTACTCCATGCGACAATGTTGAGGCACTGCTTAAACGTTCAGTAAAGCAACAAGATGCTTATCAGATTTTAAAGTTACATCCTGCTGGAACAACAGAGAATATTTTGAATTTAAGTGGTGTAGAAACTGCAACACTTAAAGCGCTAGAAAAGAAAGGGTTGGTTGAGTGTACGCTTGAACCTCATGATTTTAGTCCAACACCCGTGCAATTGGCACAAATGCCGCTCACGCTAAATGAAGACCAAAAGCAAGCAACCCAACAGGTTATTAAAGCACAGCACCAATACCAAGCATTTTTGCTAGATGGTTTAACGGGTAGTGGTAAAACAGAAGTTTATTTGCACATCATGCACGAGGTGCTAAAGCAAGGTAAACAAGTACTGGTGTTAGTTCCAGAAATTGGTTTAACCCCCCAAACCATTTCCCGTTTTAAGTCTCGTTTTAATTGTGATATTGCACTGTTACATTCAGGCTTAAACGACTCTAAACGCTTGCAAGCATGGCAACAGGCACAGACTGGCAAAGCATCTATTATTTTAGGGACACGCTCTGCCATCTATACACCGCTGCCACGTTTGGGCTTAATCATTTTAGATGAAGAGCATGACCTGTCTTATAAGCAGCAAGAAGGCTTCCGTTACCATGCGCGTGATGTCGCGCTTTATCGCGGTCACCTACAAAGCTGTCCTGTTATTTTAGGTTCAGCAACACCGAGTATTGATAGTTATTATTTAGTCGAAACTGGCAAATTAACTTCACTGCAACTTAACAAGCGTGCAGGCCATGCACTTTTGCCTAAAATGCATTTAATTGACCTTAAAATTGTAAAAAAACAGCATGGTATAAGTCAGCCGTTAATTGAACAAATTAAAAATACATTAGCTAAAAAAGAACAGGTTTTAATCTTTTTAAACCGTCGTGGCTATGCACCTGTGCTGGTCTGCGAAAGCTGTGGATGGCAAGCAAATTGTCCACATTGTGATGCACATTTTACTCTGCACACCCAACCTTATTCTTATTTACATTGTCATCACTGCGGAACCATTCATCGTTTACCAGATCATTGCCCTGAATGTCAGCATAAGAGTTTAAAAACTTTAGGTGCAGGAACAGCCAAGGTCGAAGAACACTTACAAGAATTATTTCCAGAGCATGACGTGATTCGGGTTGACCGCGACAGTACCAGCCGAGTCGGGAGCTGGCAAAAAATCTATGATCGTATTCATCAAAACAAACCAACAATTTTGCTCGGCACGCAAATGTTGGCAAAAGGACATCATTTTCCCCACGTGACCTTGGTTGCCATTTTAGATATTGATGCGGGTTTACTCAGTGTCGATATACGTGCCCCAGAACGTACTGCACAATTGATTGTTCAAGTAGCAGGCCGTGCTGGTCGTGGTGAGCATAAAGGTCATGTTTATTTGCAAACACTAAGACCAGATCATCCATTACTTACTACACTCATCGAAAAAGATTATCGCGCGGTTGCCAAACAGACTCTTGCGGAACGTAAAATTGCTTTACTGCCACCTTATCGCTATGCCGTACTGATACGTGCGGAGTCCAAAGATCGGGACTATACCTTGCATTTTTTAAATGAAGCTGCCGAGCAACTTCGCCAAGTCGCTGGTGAGATTATTGATATTTGGGGACCTATTCCAGCACCAATGGAACGTAAAGCGGGACGCTATCGTGCACATATGGTGATTTTATCTGCTGACCGTGCTCGTCTACATTTTTACTTAAGACAGTGGTGGGCACAATTGGTTCATGCGCCAAGACAACATCAACTCAGACTATCAATTGATGTCGATCCGCAAGAATTTAATTAGATGATTTGAATATCATGGTGTGAAGAAGCCTTTTTGGCTTTACACTTAAAAGAGACTAATACATTCGAGGCAATGGATGTCATTCCTACTGCAAGCAACTATCTTTCTTGGAGCTTCTCTGATTTTAGTCCCTCTTGGCAAACGCCTAGGGATTGCAACAGTTTTAGGTTATTTATTTACAGGAATACTGCTGGGCCCTAGTGTTTTAAATATTGCCCATGACCCTGAAGCAATTATGGAACTTGCCGAATTCGGTGTCATTTTATTGATGTTCCTGATTGGCTTAGAATTAAGACCACAGCGTTTGTGGGAAATGCGTGACTCTATTTTTGTAACGGGAAGTCTGCAAGTTCTTATTAGCGGTGGCGTTCTTATGCTGATCGTACTATTACTATTTCAACAGCAACTTGCTGTCAGTTTTGTGATTGGTTTTGCCCTTGCTCTTTCTTCTACGGCCTTTGTATTACAGCTTCTGACTGAGAAGCAGCAACTCAACACGACCTATGGTCAGCAATCTTTTTCAATTTTGCTATTTCAAGATATAGCTGCGATCCCGTTACTTGCAATTATTCCATTACTCGCAGGAACAGAATCAACCCATCACGGCGTCGCTTATTTTGCGGCTATTATCGCAACATTCACTGGCCTATTTCTGTTTAGTCGTTATGTGATGCGTCCGTTTTTTCGTTTTGTTGCCAAAAGTGGAGCAACTGAACTCATTACAGCAGTAGGATTATTTATTATTCTTGCTGTTGTCTTGCTGATGGATACGTTAGGAATTAGCACCACATTAGGTGCTTTCCTCACAGGCGTATTATTAGCAGATTCCGAATTTCGTCACGAAGTTGAAGCCAGTATTGCACCGTTTAAAGGTTTACTACTTGGCTTATTCTTTATGACTGTGGGCATGACCACTCAACTGTCTTTACTTATTGAAATGCCTTTGCTTATTATTGGTGGAGCAGTCGGCTTATTGCTCATCAAAACGCTTATATTGACCGCCATTGCACGCTATAAAAAGTATAGTTGGAATAACAGCCTACTATTGGGAACTTGTTTAGCTCAAGGCGGTGAGTTTGCTTTCGTCATTTTAAGCTTAGCTAAAAGTGAAAAGATTTTAACTCAAGCTTTATTAGAACCTGTGACGCTTATTGTTACTTTGTCGATGGTACTCACACCAGTGATTTACTGGCTTATGGCGACTAAGGTCATTCCACTTTTTAATAAAGAACGTCCACCTGAGTACGATGAAATTCCTCAGCAAGAAAACCCGATTATCATTGCCGGTTTTGGCCGATTTGGACAAATTATTGCGCGTATTGCCCGTCTACAACATCTTGGGTTTACGGCAATTGACAATAATCTGCATCAGGTCGACTTTGTGCGACGTTACGGCGGATCACTCTATTATGGTGACGTGACTCAACCGGAATTACTTCGCTCTGCTGGTATTGAAAAAGCCAAAGTATTTATTTTAGCGATTGATGATGTTGAAGATTCAATGAATGTCGCTCGCCATCTTAGATTAAATTATCCAAACTTAAGGATATTGGCTCGTGCTCGTGATCGCCATCATGTACATCTTTTAAGAGATTTAGGTGTTGAATATATTTGGCGTGAAACATATTTATCGTCATTAGGAATGGCTTATCGGGCCTTGCGCGAACTCGGGATTTCTGATGAACAAGCCTATAATAATATCGAAATCTTTCGTGACTATGATGAGAAATTGCTCATACAACAGCAAAGTATTTATACTGATGAACAAAAGATATTTGAGACGCATCGTAACGCTTTAGCCGAACTTGAACACTTGTTTGAAAGTGATGCTCAACAACAGGCCACGTCAAAACACGATGTGAATTTAAAGCGTCATTTACAGCCAAATCGTATTGATATTACAAGAGATCATCTAGAATAACTTGAGATTTCAAAAAATGACTATATTAAGGACTTATTCACATTGCCTAAATAATTGGACAATGGGCATCAATAAGCTGCCCCTGTTCGGCTTGCGGCTTCGCTGCATTCCCTAAGCTTGATTAAAAAGAAATTGTTATAATCTGCTTAGGGCCCTGGAGAATATTATGTCTGATTTACGCCAACGCTTTTATATTGAGAACTTTCCAGTTCGTGGGGAAGTAGTTCATCTAGAAGAGGCACTACAAACTATCTTAGCTCAACGTGACTATATGCCTGCGGTTAAAATTCTGCTAGGTGAAATGTTGAGTGCGACTGCATTACTTGCAAGTACACTAAAAATCAAAGGTCGTATCAGCTTGCAAATCCAGGCTAGCGGTACCTTTAAGTGGGCAATGGCTGAATGTAACCATTTAGGAGAAGTTCGTGCTCTTGCTGATTACGAAACAGATCCACGCTTCATTGAAGCAACAGACAGCAGCACAGTTCTCGGCGCTTTAGTTAATCCTCTTTTATTTATTAATATCGAACCGGAATTTGGCGAGCGTTATCAAGGGATCGTGCCACTTGATCAAGTAACCTTAGCAGGTTGCCTCATGCAGTATTACGATTTGTCTGCACAAATTCCAACTCGCATTGTGTTAGCGAGTACGACAAAACGCTCTGGTGGTTTACTGATTCAGCTTTTACCACGTCATAATGAAGAAGAGCAAAACTTGGTCGATGAAGATTTATGGCCACGCTTGACCATGTTAACTGAAACATTAAAAGCTGAAGAGCTCACCAATTTAGATGCAAACGAAATCTTGTATCGTTTATATAACGAAGAAGAAGTTCGTTTACCAGAAATTGAAGCACTCAAATTTGGTTGTACATGTTCAAAAGAACGCTGTGCAAATGCGCTGATTCAAATTGGTGTAGACGCTGTTCATGAAACATTAGAAGATCAGAACCCTATTCGTATGGATTGCCAGTTCTGTAATACTCAATACACCTTTACCGCTGAAGAAGCTTTAGCGCTATTCGGTGAACACTTGAGTTAATCTTTAAGCTTTATAAAAAGGCGGATATACCGCCTTTTTATTTGTCTGTACTTTTGATGATAATTTTCAATATCTTATTTTAAATAAGATAATATAAAGCTACTTTATAGCCTAATAAATAAGATGCTTAAAACGCCATGAATTATTTTGATTATTTTCTCTTTATTTTTAGTGTAGTTATTATGATTGCCACCCCTGGCCCTGTGATGATTTTAGTTGCAAGTGCTGGACTTAAAGGGGGTTATAAAAAAGCACTTGAAACCATTTTTGGTACAAATTTAGCTTCCCTTATTTTAATTTTTATTTCGGTACTTGTTTTAAAAGGAGTACTGAGTGTTAACGATAGTTATCTCAATATTATTCGTATTTTAGGTTGCCTCTATATTGGATATTTAGGTTTCACTATTCTTAAAGAAGTCATTCAGGCACCTCATCCCGAAGCCATACAAACAGTTTCGGCACAAAATGGTGGCTTCAAAAAGGGATTTTTAGTCGGAATCTCCAATCCTAAAGATATTATTTTTTTCTCGGCTTTCTTTCCGCAGTTTGTTTCTATTACGCCACAGCTAGATTTCAGCTTAACGATACTCACGCTGACATGGATCGTTTTAGACTTCTTAACTTTATCTTTGGTTTATGTATTTTTCCGCAGACTTTCTAATAGCCATTTATATCCAAAAATATTAGGACTTTGTGGTCTATTACTTTTATTAATTGCGATTTATGGCTTGTACCAAACTTTTAGTTAGACCGCATAGAACTATTCAATGAAATGTAGAAATATTGATTTGATATTCTTTTCAATTTTAATATTTTTGTTCATTTAAAACCGAACAAGTCTTATACAATCTAGGTCATTGAATTCTTTTTGAATCATTTCATAATGAAAGAAACATCATTGTGATCGTCACCAATATCATGACTAAAAATTACTATGAAGAATTAGGTGTTACACGAGACGCCTCTGCTGATGAAATTAAAAAAGCCTATCGAAAGTTGGCTCGTAAGTATCACCCTGACGTTAGCAAAGAAAAAGATGCTGAAGAAAAAATGCAGGCGCTTAATGTCGCCTACGACACGCTCAGTCATGCTGAAAAAAAAGCTGAATATGACCAGATGCTTGACTACCCACAAGGTTTCAATCACTTTGGTCAAGGTGCTGCTCAAGGTGGCTTTGATGGAGCACAGTTTTATCGTCAAGGATTTACAGGTGGTGAGCAAGCAGACTTTAGCGGTTTTGAGGACTTATTTGGTCGTTTTGGTGCAGGATTTGGTGGTGGACAACAGCAATACCAAAGACAACAGCGTAGTTATCGCGGTGAAGACCAGCATGCGAGCATAGAAGTTGATCTAGATATTGCCTATCAGGGAACAACCCAGCAAATTACATTACAAATTCCGACCATTAATGCTTATGGTGAACCTGAAGTCCAACGTAAAACCCTTCAAGTCAAAATTCCAAAAGGCATGAAAGAAGGTCAGCAAATACGCTTAAGTGGACAAGGGCAAAGTGGTATCAATGGCGGTGCTAATGGCGATCTCTATATTGAGATTCAATATAAGGATACAGACCGTGTACATGTTGAAGGAAGTGATGTATACCTAACTATAGATGTAGCGCCATGGGAAGCAGCCTTAGGTCAAGGTGTGGAACTAAAAACCCCTGCTGGTCCACTCCATGTAAATTTACCTAAAAATGCAAAACAAGGACAACAGCTACGTTTAAAAGACAAAGGAATACCCAATAAAACACCTGGCCATTTATACTTAATTTTAAATATTGTATTTCCACCTGCGCATTCTGAAAAAGAAAAACAAGCCTATCAGCAACTGGCAGAAGCCTTTGCTTCATTTGAACCTCGTTCAACTCATTAGGGAGCAAGATTATGACAACCATTCATTATCGAGAAATTGTATATGACGGCCATACCTTTAATGCTGAGGTCGTTGACGAACAATCTACGTTTGATCTACAACAATTTGCTCAAGCTTGCGGTCAAAGCCCTGACTGGATCATTCAGCTAATTGAATATGACATTTTATCGGTCAATAACACACCTGAAAAACACCAGTTTATGGGCGAAGATGTCGCTCGTGCACGTAAAGCTTATCGGCTACAACGTGACTTCGACGCGAGTTTGGCAGCAGTTGCCGTGATGCTAGATTTGATTGATGAAGTACAGCAATTAAGAAAACAATTAAGGCATTTTCATTAAGACTAGATAGTCACGACGGAGTCCTATCGGTATTCAATATCTATTCCGTCAGCTAATTATGTTACTTTTGTTTTGGCATGAGTAGCGAAGCTAAGCAAGGCCAAAACCAGTGATATTGAAGTGCGTACTAAGGTCAAAGTTATATTTGAACGTAAGCTACGCACTTCGTTTGTCTTGCACTCGAAGCAAACGATGTTTGCTTTTTCTCGCTCAGGTTGTGGATGATCCTTAGCTCAAGCAAATTCGAAACAAATTTGAATAAAAATTGTAGAACTATTTCAACCGAGTAATCTTCTCCAACTCCTTAACAGTCTGCTTAATCGGCTCATATTCTAAAAACCAGAATAGATTCATACGATCTTGGCGATGTTGTTGCGCCAATAAATCAATAACACTTTTTTCGCCTCGCCCAACCAAATGCTGTCGATAAAAATAGTACAACAACAAAATAGTGCTAATCAGCATAACCCCTAACATAATCCAGAAACCGATTGGTGATTTAAGCCCGGGAATAAACTCAAAATTCATTCCATAAATACCGGTTAATAGGGTGAGAGGTGCGAAAACAGCAGTAATAATTGCAAGAATTCGCATGTTTTCATTGGTTTGATTCGCAATAGCAGAAAAATGTAAATCAATTGCGGACTGAATTGCGCTACGTAACCGCAACGTATGTTTCTGAATCCGTTCAACATGGCTCATTAAATCATTTAAACGAACCAGTAAAATATCTTGAGAGTTACGGATGTGACCACCAACAACATGATGGTAATTTTCTACAATTTCATCCCGAAATTCTTGCAGGGTTTCGATTTGTTCTTCGCATAAATTTTCGACCTGTTGAAAGGCCATATTTTCATGGAATAGCTGGTGCCACTGTTTAAAACGGCGATTACCCTGTAACAATTGTTGTTGCCAATGCTCGACTCTTCTCGTCAATGGCGAGCGGATATCGAGATAGCCATCGACCATACTATTTAAAAGACGTAACGATAAATCGACGGGTGAATTCGGTAATTTACGGGTTTTATTCTGTTCTTCTAAAGTTCTACATAAAAT
The DNA here is from genome assembly GCF_900520355.1 of Acinetobacter calcoaceticus. Classification (NCBI taxonomy): domain Bacteria; kingdom Pseudomonadati; phylum Pseudomonadota; class Gammaproteobacteria; order Moraxellales; family Moraxellaceae; genus Acinetobacter; species Acinetobacter calcoaceticus. Next base: position 3,535,054 of record NZ_LS999521.1, read on the forward strand.
ATTTTCTAGACGTTGAATATAGTTTTCAATCGACTTATTCCCCTGCTCGCGCACACTAATCAGTACATCAGGTGTCAAAATAAAACTAATAGGTGTCGTCGCTAAACCAAAAACACTATCTTGTGATTCTGCTTGTTTAATTTCATCGTCAGGTGTGACCAGTTTCTTAAAAATTAATAGGTCATATTCTTCAAGCGTGTCAAATGCACAGGGATGTTCAATATTGGCAATATCCCGCATATGGAACTCATTGATAACCACACCTGAAAGATTTTGAATCTCTTGTTGCCATTCTTCGTTATGGTTAACCACATCCGTTCTGACACTATCAATCCAGAAAAACTCCAGAACATGTTCACTATGCTGTTCACGGCTTAAAAAGACATAGCCGTCGCTTTGATGGCGATAAAAGTAATAAACCTGCATACCACAACGATCTGTTTTGTATTACTTGCATCATGCCATAAAAAAAGTCCGCATCAAGCGGACTTTTTCATGTCACTAGAACAATTATGCTTGTTCAATATCTTTCATAGTCAATTTAATACGACCACGATTATCAACATCAGCAACTTGTACTTTCACTTCCTGACCTTCTGTAAGAACATCAGTTACATTCGCAATACGTTCATTTGAAATTTGTGAAATGTGAAGAAGACCATCAGTACCCGGCATGATATTTACAAACGCACCGAATTCTACAATACGGATTACTTTACCATCATAGATTTTGCCTGGTTCAACTTCAGCAGTAAGTGCTTGAATTTTTGCAATCGCAGCACGAGCAGCAGCTTTAGTTTCACCAAATACACGAACTGTACCATTGTCTTCGATATCAATCGCAGCCTTGGTCTCTTCTGTAATGGCACGAATCGTTGCTCCACCTTTACCAATAACATCACGGATCTTGTCTGGATTGATGTTAATGACTTCAAATGTCGGTGCATGAGCACTGATTTCAGGACGAGCACGTGAAATGACTTTATTCATTTCATTAAGGATGTGCATACGACCAGCAAATGCTTGGTTTAATGCAGCTTCCATAATTTCTTCAGTAATACCTTCAATCTTGATGTCCATTTGAAGTGCAGTAATACCGTTTGCAGAACCTGCTACTTTAAAGTCCATATCACCTAAGTGATCTTCATCACCTAAGATGTCAGAAAGTACTGCAAAACGCTCACCTTCTTTCACTAAGCCCATTGCGATACCAGCAACTGGTGCTTTAAGTGGAACACCTGCATCCATAAGTGATAATGACGCACCACATACAGAAGCCATTGAAGATGAACCGTTAGATTCAGTAATGTCAGATACAATACGAATAACATACGGGAAGCGGTCAGCAGCAGGAAGAACTGCTTGAACACCACGACGTGCTAAACGACCATGACCGATTTCACGACGCTTAGGACCAGATTCACGACCTGTTTCACCTACAGAATATGCAGGGAAGTTGTAGTGCAACATGAAGTTGTCAGTTTTCGTACCTGACAATGTATCAACCATCAATGCATCACGAGTATTACCCAAAGTCGTTGTTACTAATGCCTGAGTTTCACCACGTGTAAATAATGCAGAACCGTGAGCACGGTCTAATACACCAACTTGAACGTCGATACCACGAACAGTTTTAGTATCACGACCATCAATACGTGGTTTACCTGACAAGATGTTGTCACGTACTGTACGGTATTTAAGGTCTTCAAATAATTCGTTTACTTCGTCAGCAATACCAGTTTCGTCATTTTCAGGAACGAACTGAGCTACAGCTTCTGCATAAAGTGCATCAAGTGCTGCATAACGATCTTGTTTAACCGCAATCGTATATGCTTCAGAAATTTTAGCTTCGAAAGCTGCTTTTAATTGCTCAAGAAGAGCTTCGTTTTTGCTTGGAGCAACCCAAGTTGATTCAACTGCACCAGCAGCAGCAGCAAATTCTTTAATTGCTTGAACAGCAATTTGCATTTCGTCATGACCGAAAAGTACAGCACCTAACATTTGGTCTTCTGAAAGTTCTTTCGCTTCAGATTCAACCATTAGTACCGCAGATTCAGTACCCGCAACAACAAGGTCAAGGTCACTTTCTTTCAATTGTTCGTGGGTTGGGTTAAGAATATATTCGCCGTTGATTAAACCAACACGTGCGCCTGCAATTGGACCACGGAATGGAACACTTGCAATTGACATTGCAGCTGAAGCACCGATCATTGCAGCAATGTCAGCATCCATAGTTTTGTCAGAGGAAACAACAGTTGCTGTTACTTGGATTTCGTTATAGAAACCTTCTGGGAACAATGGACGAATTGGACGGTCAATAAGACGTGAAATTAAAGTTTCAGCTTCAGACTGACGACCTTCACGTTTACCATAACCACCTGGGATACGACCCGCAGCATATTGTTTTTCTTGATAGTTAACTGTTAAGGGGAAGAAGTCCTGACCCGCTTTTGCTTTAGGTTGAGCAACAACTGCAACTAAAACAGTTACGCCACCCATTGTAACTAAAACTGTATTTGCTTGACGTGCAACACGACCTGTTTCTAAAACAACAGTGTGTTGACCATATTGGAATTCTTTACGAACGATATTAAACATTGACATGTATTGTATTTTCCTAATTTTATTCTAGTGAGACCCCTAAGGTTTGGCATTCAGACTACAACTATTGGTAGATAAATGACAAAGCTTAGAAGCCATCACACTAGGGCAAAAATTTTAAATAATATTAAACGCAAAGAAGGAGCGCACAAGCGCCCCTTCTCTAAACATCACTTAACCTAAAATTAAGTGAAACTCTCTTTTCAGCGATAAAGCATTGCGACATGCGAAATAGCGAAAACAAAGTAAAAATCGAATTAACGACGTAAACCTAAAGCACCGATCAATGCAACGTAACGACCGTGGTCTTTACCATTTAAATAGTCAAGCAATTTACGACGTTGGTTAACCATACGAATCAAACCACGACGGCTATGATGGTCGTGTTTGTGAGCTTTAAAGTGGCCTTGTAAATCATTGATTTGAGCACTTAATAAAGCTACTTGTACTTCTGGTGAACCAGTGTCGTTTTCAGCGCGAGCAAATTTAGCAATGATCTCTGCGCGGTCTGCATTAGTTAAAGCCATTCGATTTCTCCGAGATGCTTAAAAAAGTAAACGATATGAATCAGTTGAGGCAACTGACTGCCGTGCATCACTACAGCAAGTTGTCTATTTTAAGGTATCTATAGGTGGATTGCAAAATAGTTTTCAGTAACTTGTCATTTTAGACACTGACATGGGCATATTAACCCTGCACACTAGCTTTGAATAAAAAGAAAGAAGCGCGAGGGACGTGTGAAAATTTTTTCAACCAACACTTGTCCAGTTCCGGACAATATTGAGCAAGTTATTCGTCGTCAAGATGAAGTTGCTGCTGAACAAGGTGGAATGACTGAACGCCAGATTCAAAAAATCTGGAACAGTGTAGAAGCACTATATAAAACTGGAAATTATCCACTCATTACCTTCTGCCTACGCAGACAAGGTAAAATTTTGCTAAACAGAAGCATTGGATATGCCCAAGGGAACTCTCCAGCAGGACTACAAGAGAATGCCTTGATTGCAACTCCAGATACGCCCGTTTGCCTGTTTTCAGCATCAAAAATGATCACCGCCATGCTAATTCATCTATTAGATGAAAAAGGCGAAATCAATTTGCTTGATCCTGTGAGCTACTATATTCCTGAATATGGTGTTAACGGTAAGCGCCGTGCAACCATCTTTCATTTATTAGCACACCGTGGCGGCATTCCCTATATTGATGGCGATGTCACGCCCGAACTATTATTTGATAAAGATGAAATTTTAAAACGTTTATATGCAGCCAAACCAGTGTCTCCTGCTGGTAATCATCTTGCCTATCATGCTGTTACGGCAGGTTATATTTTAGGAGAAGTGATTGAACGGGTAACTGGGCAAGATTTACGTGAATTTGTGCATCAAACTATCGAAAAACCGATGGGAATGCCTTATTTCAATTATGGTTTAAAACCAGAATACCGCTCAGAGGTTGCTTTAAACTGTGCAACGGGTCTACACCCTCGCCTTGGTACCGATCACTACCTGAACCATGTATTAGGTGGGGGGTTGCAACTTGCAGTTGATGTCACTAACGACAACCGTTTCATGGACACAATTTGCCCTGCCGGAAATATCTATACCAGCGCAGAACAAGCTGGACGCTTCTTTGAAATGCTTTTAAGTGGAGGAAGCTATGGCGGTCAGCAAATTTTCAGTGAGAAAACGATTTTCAGGGCAACACTGCCGACCACAGGCGTTAACATTGATCGTACTTTATTAATTCCAATGCGCTATGCCTTAGGACCAATGTTAGGTAGTAACCCTGTAGGTCTTTTTGGTCCAATGACGGGACAAGCTTTTGGACATTTAGGGTTTTCCAATATTTTATGTTGGGCCGACCCTGAAAGAGATATTAGTGTGTCTTTGTTAACAACGGGCAAATCTGTAGTGGGAACACATCTCCCTGCTTTAGCCAACGTGCTTTATCAGATTTCAACGCAATGTCCCCGCATCCCTAGAGATCAACGCCGATCTTTGTTTGGTAGTGACTCTCATGAAACTAACTTAGTGTAAAAGCAAATAAAAAACCCAAGCATTTCTGCTTGGGTTTTTTGCGCTGTAGTTTTTGTTTATCGTGTTATTTCTGTTTTTATTATCGTTGGTGAGATGCTAGTCACATCCTTCTTGTTGTTTTAACTCACTTCCGTTGTTTTTGTTTCTATTTCCTTATGTGATGTATTGTGACACATCCAATTATGAAGAAAAGTAGTATTTTTCTTATCATCATGTAAGCGAAAACGTACAGGTCTGTCTAATATTTGGCAAATAACCATTTTTAACCTTTAACGTACAGTTCTGTATAACATATAACTTAACAATTCACAGGAAAAATGGCTGTTTAAAAATCATATTATAGATAAATATATTGATATAAATTTTATAAAGAAATCACACTAAATAGGCGCTTGAACCCGAATTTTTCCGATAGGTTTTTAGAAGTAAATAAAATCGAGAATATAAAAAAGCCCTGTAGTCTCTCCCAAAACTACAAGGCTTAGCGGCTGTAAGTTTCCTCTTTATACACCTACTTCATTGTAAGTTCGCAGTCTCTCGACTTAAGTTATTATTATTGTGCGATTTTGCCCGACATTCCTTGCCAAGCTCGTTGTGCGTTTATAATCTCAAAAACGTGGGGTGTACTCTAGCAGCAAATATCTCGAATCTATGTAAGCTTTTTCTTACAAGGGTAAAAATATTAAGTTTGACTTAACGAACTAACCGATTAACTTTCTGAACTAAACCACTTTTTCGTGTAGTACGCACTGTAAATGCCTGAACTAAAGCTTCTGGATGAACTAAAAGACTGACTACTTTTTTAGCGCGTGTAATCGCAGTGTAAATAAGCTCTTGGCTTAATAAATTCTTTGCAGCCTGATCCAGAACGACAGCAGTATGTGTAAATTCAGACCCTTGCGACTTATGAATCGTTAAAGCGAATGCACTTTGGATACTTTTAGGTAGTCGGTTTGCCGCTACCCATTTATTTAAACTTGGAAAATATACTTCAAATTGCTGTGGCTGGGTTCTATGCTCAAAACACAGACCAATATCTCCATTTGAAATACCAAGCTGATAGTCGTTATAAGTTATCATCACCGGACGACCCACATACCACCCTCCCACAGTCACTATTGAAAGTTGCTGCTGCAACCAGCGCTGCGCATATTGGTTTAACTGCTGTAATCCAAATGGACCATGACGGACCGCGGTTAAAATGCGGTAGTCATCAAATGCTTTTACTACGTTTTGAACCTGTTCAATCGAGCGTTCTTCTTTTAAATAATTTTTTAGGCTCTTTACATATCCTTGGAAACCTAGCATGAGCTTCTGATAATAAATTTCGACTTCTGCATGATTCCCTTCAGGTAAATACTCAAGCTGAACCACATCTGGCATTTCATTTTGTAAAACAATAGGCTTTAACTCAGAAACCTGAACAATATCAATTTCAAACTGCTGCAAAACCACTTCATGATTTTGTTGATAGGTTTGTGCCTGAATAAATTTAGCAACTTGCCCAATCAACGCCCCTTCAGCAAAACGGCGACTGGTTTGTAATTGTACTCTGTTGTCGGTTAGTGCCTGTATTTGTTGCAAATCAGCCAGTACAGCACCTACATCGACGGAAGCAAGCTGATTTGCATCGCCTAATAAAATAATTCGACAAGACTCTGGCACAGCCTCAAATAGAAGTGTTGCCAGATTTAAATCCAGCATGGAAGCTTCATCCACCACAATCACATCGTAAGGAAGCGGTTGCTTTTGATGAAAGCGAGGAATCTGCCCATGCCCCATTCCCAATAAACGATGAATCGTTTGCGTTCCCTGATTTCTGAGCTCTTCACTCATTAATCCGGACTCAAGCAATTTAGGGTCGTTAAATGAGTTTTGTAGCGCTTCTTGCATGCGCTGTGCCGCTTTACCTGTTGGAGCAGCCATCGCAACACGTATATGTGGGATCGCCTGCCCAAGCACAGCAATAATACGTGCCAGTGTATAAGTCTTACCTGTACCTGGCCCACCCGTAATAATACACAGGCTCTGCCGGGCAACCATTTGTAAAGCTGCCTGCTGATGCGGGTCTGTAAGTAGGCTTATATAGTCTTCGCAAGATACTGGTTGAATTAATTGTTGCTTTAATCGACAAATTTGTTCTGCAAGGCGTTGCTCTAAGTGCCAATATCGGTATAATGCCAACCCCTGCTCATCGTAGACGCATGGTGCAACTTTTGAAGTCGCTTGATCGGCTGATATAGCAAGTTGACCAAGTGCTGCAATTTGCTCTGGGCTGACATCGATACAGCTATCGCCTTGTAAGCTCGCTTCAATAAGCTGCTGCAAATAAGAAGTGGCTTCTGGCACTTGTGATTGCTCAGTAAATGGAGCCTGATTTAAGAAGTTACTCCACGTTGTTAACCAGCTTAAATCGGCTTGTTCAGGGCTATTTAAATTGTCCACACACTTATCCACCTAGTTTTCCACACGCTTGTCCACATGGTTGTAGACAGGTTTATCCACATGCCAAATATTTGTTAATATTAAAATTACATACTTTATCAGCATTTTTCATGCAATTTTATCCTCAGCAAAATACCCTAAAATCGCATCAAGACGCAGAATAAACTCAATGCTAGGTTGCCAGTAATAATACCCCTGCTCCGCTTCACCATTCATGCCGCGTAAATAAAGATAAGTTGCCCCACCTAAATGCTGCTCAATTTGGTAATTCTGCATTTTGACTTGCAAATAGCGATGTAATGCAACGAGATATAAACCTGCCTGTAGCCAGTAACTTGCCAAAGACATACTTTGAGCAATGCTATCGCTACGATAATCTGCAAGATCATCACCTAAATAATTACTTTTATAATCGGCAATGTGGTAACGCTGCCCATCAAAATAAACCAAATCGATAGAACCATTGAGGTAACGCGCTGAGCGAGCTTCAAGTAATTCAGGCATATTCAAACCATACTCAGCAAAGAGCTGTTGAACACGAGTCATGGCTAAAACCCGATCTGACAATGCCAAATAGAAAGGAAACTCTGACAAATGCTGTTCTGGTTGAAGCTGGTTCAATTTGAAGCTCTGATAGAGTGGCGTTCGTAAAACATCTTGCAACCACTGTGCAACTGACTGATAAAGCAGATTCTCGGTGTCTTCTTCCTCTGGGAAGCTCTCTTTATATTTACTGAGTAAATCTAGCCAGAGACTACTATAGTCATTTTTAAAACGACGACGTATTTCTATGACCCAGTCATCTGAACATTGAAAATCGATATGCTCAAAAATTTCATGTAGGAAATTACCAGCAAGCGTTCCTCGCGGAAAATTATTCTTGATCCAGTCAATCGGCTGAGCACTTATTGTTTCAACAGTGTTGACCAAGTCCAGCTCATCTTCTGCTAATACAGCATCATTGCTCTGACTCGCTAATAAATCTGTGCCAGTCTTATGTTTTAAATGCTGTGCCAAGTAGCTGAAACTGGTTTTACCGCGTGAATAAAAACGTTGCTCAGGAAAACGTTGTGCTTGTAGTTCAATAATAGTGGTTTGCTTAGCTAAATGAATTGCCTGCGGAATCTGTTCCAAAACCATTTCATCTGTACAGCAATGGTGCTGAAAAGGCTCAGTTCTATTTTTCCAGAAAGCTAAGCCTGAAACCGATTTACCATCGACGTCTTGTAGAAGTGCATAGACACGGTGGCTTGCTCGCGTTAAAGCGACATACCAAAGACGATTCTGTTCAGCGAGTGCCCGCTCTTCGTGTTGCTTAAGTTCAATTTCATTCAAATATGTCTTGTCAGCAATCGCCACAACACGTTGAGTCAATGTTTGAGTTGAATCTGGCTGAGTTATATCTTGGGTCGAAAAATTCAGTGTTTTATTATTTTCTCGAAATGGCTTGTCTGCACCCAACAAAAAAACGATTTTAAATTCCAGCCCTTTTGACTGGTGAATTGTCATGAGCTGAACGCCAGCTTCACTCGACAATTTACGTTCTAGCTCCCAGTCACGGTCAAGAGGAGAACGCAACTGTTTGAGATACCAATGATAGAGGTTTTGTGCCCCTGAGTATTTCTCACTGTGTTGACTCAAAATTTCAGTTAAATGACGCAAGTTCACCACAACCCGTTCATTATCTTTACTTTGAGCAGCCACCAAATTTTGCCAGATATCAAACTGGATGAGGCATTGTTGCCATGCCACTAAAAAACCCTGAGCGGACCACAACTCTCTAATGCCATCAAAACCAGTCATGAACTGGCTTAAACCTTCTGCTGTCTGCTCAAGTTGCAACAGCAGTTTTAAATCCATGGCAAACAGGCGGCTAATTAAAGCTCGCTTCACTTTTGCCTCATCGTAAGGATGAAGTATGGCTGTCAACAAAGCACCGACGTCTTGGGCAATTGTGCAATCAAAAACACTTCTTTTCGATGGTCGGTTAACCCGAATTCCTAAACGCTCTAGCTCAAATTGAACTTTATCCAGCCCATCATGATTACGAGACAATACCGCAATATCATCTTCGTTTAAGGCTTGAGTCTGAGCATCTTTTTGAAAATATAAATGACCCTCATGAGAACGGTTGAGTAAATCCCGAATCTTCCACGCAACTTGCTGAGCCTCTGTTTCTTTATCTTTGAGCATCAACCAGCGTAAAGGATGCTGATTATGATTGTTGTGTTCAATCAGCGCAGGATGAGGCCGCGTTCCTGCTCGAATTGAGTCATATTGAACTTCTTCGCCAAAGTCAATTTGTCGTTGAAATAAGGCATCGACCACTTCAACCAAATCTGCAACAGAACGATGGTTATGAATCAATTTATATTCTCGACCATGTTTGGCTTGAATATCTTTATAGGCATTTAAGAAAGTGAGCATATCCCCACCGCGGAAACCGTAAATCGCTTGCTTACGGTCACCCACCATAATCATGCAGCCTTTTTTGTAGCGCTCTGGATGGCGCCAAATGCTGGCCAGCATGTCGTCTTGATCTTGGTTAGTGTCCTGAAATTCATCGACCAAAATCAAGGGATAACGCGCCTGAACAAATACAGCAAAACGCTGCCCCTGCTCGCCCTTTAAAGCGTCAGACAGTGTTCGAATTTGCTGAGAAAAAGTAGTTTCACCTTTATTTTGCAAAACCTGTGGTAAACGTTTCTTCACCTCAACACACAAATAGGCTTTTAAATAAATATGAAGCTGGTCGAACTGCTCGGCATAGTTTTTCAGGGTACCAAACAGCTGCTGGATCTGCTGAATACAGGGATGCTGATAGAATTCATCTGAAATTTCGGCCGGACATTTTTTAAAAACTTTTTGGTCGGCAATTTGGCCTAAAAACTTAAAAATAAGCTCACGCTGTGCTGATAGCGACCCATCAAAAACTAAAATACTATCGCTTTGCATTAAAACTTGTAGTAGCTGCGGTAAACATTCACTAAATAGTTTATTAAAAGCGCCGTTTCGAAATACTGTACCGCTCACATGTTTATAGTGTTCACCATCGAGCTGGTAATAGTGCTCTAAAAGGCTTAAGTCAATTTCTGTGGCTAACTGTTTGAGCTGAGCAAGTTTTTCAAATTGAATTGTCGGTTTTTCGGGAAGTTTAAAATGAGCCGAACTAAAATTAAGCGAGTCTTCGACTAGTTTGACAAAACTATCAACACTCTTGAGTTCACCTGCCAGATACAACGCATCAATCACGGTTTGAGGCTGAGACTGTATCCATTCACGCAGTACATCATGAATCAATTGTCGACTATAGGTTTTGGCATCATCGGTAATTTGAGCACGTTCAATTTTGCCACTTTCAAAAGCAAACTCACGTAATAGTTTTTGGCTAAAGCTATCGAGTGTTCCAACAAATAGCTCGTCTAACTGATCTATAACCAGTTTTAAACGTTCACATGCATAAGCAATACGCGTCGCAAAGCTTTTTAAAATGTGTTGCAGTAACAAATCAGGCTCTTGCTCAGCCTGCGTAATTAATTCGTGTTCTGTAAAACTGCGCTTTGTCTCTAAATAACGATACGTTTCGACCAAACGGGCGCGAATACGACTTTTTAACTCGGCAGCGGCAGCACGGGTAAACGTGGTCGCAATAACTTGTCGAGGCAAATACTTTTCAAGAAAAATACGAACCATGAGGCTCGATAAAGTATAAGTTTTCCCCGTACCCGCCGAAGCTTCAATTAAGTGCAATCCACTAAAATCAATATCAATAATAGGTTGATAAGACACCTGTACTCTTGAGTTCATGTCTTACTCCGAATGTTGAAATTGAAAAACTGGATGATACAGATCATATGCAAACTCATCACAAGCATGTTGAAGCAAAGCTTGTGCATCTTGTTCTTGTAAAATAAAGCTCCAGTCTTGATGCAACTTGCAAGCTTCATTTTGAGTCATATCCATGGTGGTAAATGACCCTGTTTCATTCCAGTATTTTAACAGCTCAGCATAACTCTTCTCATCCAGTTTTGTTTTTTCTGCCGGATTTGCTGTTTCCCACTGATATGCTTTGGCTTTTTCTAGTGGTTTTAATAATAAGGCTGCTGGTAAGACTAATGGCTGTTGTTGAGCATAACGCCAGATTTTAAACCATGGTTGTAAATATTGCCGAGCTTGCTCAGAGCTTACGCCACTACAAATAACGGTTTGATCGCTAAAAACTACAATACGGCGTTTTTCAGCGCCAGCACTTCCCTCATTAAGATAGGCCAACCAAAGTAGATGTTCCAACCAGACTTTCGCACGTCTTTTTGCCCGAGCACTCGACGGCTCCATACTGACCCAATCCTGAGTTTCAGACTTTGGAACAGTAATATTCATATGAAGCTGTTTGGCAATGCGCCAAACTCGCTGGGTTGTTTCACTTACCGCTGGTGCATAATGATGAAGGCGTTCAAGTAAACATTCTTGTTCAAAAACACCTTGCTGCCATGCGCTGTATTTAACTTTGCTTACTGGCAATTGATCAAGCAAAGCTTCAGGTTGTGCTTGTTGATCTGATTGCTGTAAAAAATGTCGAATCGCATAACGTCCTAAACCATCTAACAATAAAGGTTCATTTTGGTCGAGCAGTCCGACACTTCCTAAGTTTTCTACCCCTAAAGTTTTCAAATATAACCGTGCGGGGAACGTCACGTCCTGTATCCATTGCTGGCTCTCTAAAACCAACATGTCAGGCGCTTGCAGCGGATAAGTCGTATTCGCCCAAGGTTGACGATTTCCTGAGACTTGCTGAATTTGTGAAGCCACCTTAAACCAGTGATCTTGGTAACGAACAACACTTTTTTCTACAGTAAAACCTTTCGGATCGAAGGGTTGTAAATGATGGAGGTGATACAGTTGTTGTAACTGGGATGGAATTTCAATCCCTTCAACGACTACATTTTCAGGTAGCTCACCTTCAGCTTTCACAATTAATGCAAGGTGTTCACGGAACTCCTGAAGAATACTGGAAGGTTCTCGGACCTCACCGTCATTCACATCAAATCCGTTATAAAACAGCCATAAATTGTCCTGGGCTAATAACAACGCATCTAAAAAAGCACCCTGATCATCTTCAAGACGAGAGCGGTCGCCTAACTGTTGGCGTAATGCATCCATTAAATCAAATGGAACGTGTGTATCACGGTTTGGGAATTGCCCTGCATCAAGATTTAACATCACCATTAAGCGATAGGGTAATGGCCGAATATGTCCAATTTGGGCAAAGGTAATCTGCCCAGTCGGTTCAGCTTGTGCACTTTGGCTTTCTAAGGTCCGTTGAATTTCTTCAATAATATAAGGCAGTGGCAAAGTGATTTTGCGTAGAGTTCCTGTTTCTGTCTCGGCGTAATAACTTGCGAGCGTCAACATTCGTTCTTGTTTTTTGACAACTTCCCGAACAGCTTTTAAAGCAGCAATACCCACCTGCTCAAATTCAACAATATCTTTACCCAGCACTTGAAGCCAATATTCAACTGTATAGACTTGCCCCTGTTCATGCAGGGTTAACCAATCACGGCGCTCATTCAAATCTTGATAAATCTGAATGAGTGTACCAATCAGCTCAAAATCACCCGGTTGAACTTTGGCATAACTCAATACCTGATTAAATGTGGCATGTACTGGCACAGCAATACCAAGTGCCAATCGCTCTAAAGCAAATTTAAAGCTATATCGATAATCGTCATCACCTTCACACAAACTGCGCTTGAGATGCTCGGCATCAAGTCCTCTTTTAAAGCCTGCATCGGCAAGTAAATTTAAAATTCGCTCAACCTGAACATATTCAAGTTCGTAACGTTGTTGGGTCGCATGCAAACTTAACCAGTCAGCAAAATCATCAAAGCTAAAACGCCCCTGCATCAGTTGAATACGCCCAATCACGGCACGCCAAGCATTAAGTGCATCGAGTGATGCAACACCTGCGATTTTCACGGGCAAATGCACACCCTGCTCAGTGGCAGTAGCGGGAAATACACTTCGAATTAAAGGTTCTATGTCAACCAAATTAGGAACCAAAACCAAAATATCATTTGGACGACGCGGCTGCTCATGTGCTTTGGCTAGCCAACAGATTAATTGCTCTTTTAATACTTCAAGCTGACGTAAAGTCGAATGACAAACATGGATCTGAATAGAGTCATCGTCTGTAGCAAGCTCATATTGCTTAGCTTGAGGTTCTACTAAATACAAAATATCTGACTGAACTTTACCGAGTAAACTTTCAGGAAAATCATCCACAAAAGCATCAATCCACTTACCCTCTTCACCCGTAGATAAATTTGATAATAGCGAGAAGTGGTCACGGGCTTGCTTACCCAATCTTGTTAAAAGCGGATGTCTAGACTCACGTGCTTCAGCATTAAAGTTGAGTGTAAATTTATTAAAGAAATCGCTAATTTCAGCATCAGTTGCCTTTGGATTTTTTGCAATAAACCGCTCTTTCACCCCTAAGTCATAGCGCTGTTTCCACAGTGGGTCGACGCTATCAGCCCAATATTCTTGTGAAGGGTTATAGTGCAAAATCAGCACATCAATATATTGACCTAAACGGCGCAAGAACTGTAACTGGCTTGGTGGTAAATCCAATAAGGTAAAGATCACCACTTGAGTAGGTAAGCTTGAAATAGCGCGCTTATCGCGGTCCGGATGCTCTAACTCTTGCCAAAATAACTCATCAATTTGCTGCATCTGCAAAAAGTCATCATGAAAATGCTGCTGCCACAACCAACGCTGCCAACGTTCTAACTCTTGAGTTTGATGCAATGCAAAAGCAGTAACCTCTTCATCTTTTTGCACAATATATTTTTCAATATCGAGTGTTCGCCCCTGCCCCCAAGCAGACAACCAGTTTTCCGGACACGTACAACTATTCTCGCAACCACGCTGACACTGTCCACGATAAATCATATAGTTGCTAAATAAATCGGCAACCTGCTCAGCGACCCAATACAGCATTTTCTGTTTTTTTAGTTGTTTATCTATGCCTTGCTCTAGCCGGTCTGCGCTGTCATAAATGCGCTGAACAATAGAATGGAGAGGATGTGAAGTATCTATGCCAATTGTGTCAGGCTGTATAAATTCATACAAAGCCTGATGAACCCGCCATTTAAAAATTAAACGTGGGATGTTCGCTTTACGAACCTGCTCTTTATGCGCAGTTAAGACTTGCTGATAGGCATACCACTGGAAGCCGCGTACCCGTTGGTGAAACTGGTAATTGGCACTCATGCCCTGCTGTTCTGCAAGTTTTTGTATCAGCCACTGCTCGACCGCAGGACTTGGAACAATAAAATGCTGGGTTTTCAAAACCTGTAATGGATGCGTTGAAGCTTGGGAGGTAGACGCTAATACCCCTTGCAACAACACATCAATACGTTGACTTTGAATAACATGAATCCCCATTTATTTCATATCCTGCTTGCATAATTTATGCACAAAATCATAAACATTCATTACTATACAACTGAATCTGACTATGTCACGTTGGTTTAAACACAGCATAATTTAACTTTAAGTGTCACTTACACTTGGTTTGAATAACGCCATCAAGAAACTCATACAGGTAAACATTATGAAAATTGATAACATTCCTGACTATATTGATCCTAGCCTAAATCTGGAACAAATTCGCGATGAGTGTCATGACCTCATCAAAAAAAGAGCTTACGTCTCAGCAGGAGCGGCAATTGTACCGATTCCTTTTTTAGACGTGGTGATAGATTTGGGAATTTTGTCGCACCTGATTCCAGATATCAATTCCCGTTTTGGCTTAGCACCTGAGCACGTTAGTGTTTACGACCCAAAAACTAAAACAATTCATTGGGATGAATTACGTAAACGCGGTTTTGAATTTTCAGGCTTTGTAGTGGCGCGCACGACTGTTAAAAAAACATTTAATGGCTTTTTGGGCAAAATCGTAACGAAACAGGTCACTAAATTTATACCGCTAGGCGGACAAATTGTAGCAGCAAGTTTAGGCTATTTCATGATGAAAAAAATAGCAGAAACTCATCTGAATGACAGTTACAATCTTGCAAAACGTATTCAGCAAAAAAGCCGCGCCACTATTGTAAATTAGTAAATACCTTATAGCTGAGAGCTTAATCTGCTCTCAGCTGTTTTAAAACCGCCTTCAATACTTCTAGACGTGCAGTATATTTATCATCAGTTGCCACAACATACCAAGGTGCGTAGTCAGTACTGGTCCGTTCAAACATATCGGCAGCCGCTTTTAAATAATCATCCCATTTATCACGATTACGCCAATCCTCTGCGGTAATTTTAAAACGTTTATGCGGTGTCTCTTCTCTGGCCTTAAAACGCTGCTCTTGTTCATCTTTGCTAATTGCCAGCCAAATTTTTACCACAAGCGTTTGACTATCAAATAAATCTTTTTCAAAACGATTAATTTCGTCATAGGCACGCTGCCACTCTAAAGGCGAAGCAAAACTTTCAACACGTTCAACGAGTACGCGCCCATACCATGTCCGATCAAAGATCGTGATTTTTTCGGCCTCATTAATGCGATTCCAAAAGCGCCATAAATAAGGATGTCGGGCTTCAAAACGTTCAGGTGCACCGATACAATGAATATCATATTCACGCGGGTCTAGGTTTTTAACAATTCGTTTAATTGCACCACCTTTACCTGCAGCATCCATGCCTTCAAAAGCAATCACGACATTTCGTTTATCAAAACGCATGGCATCAGCAATTTTTTTACTTAGTTTATTGAGCTCTTTTTTATATTCAGCTTTGTCATACTGCTCCTGAGAAGGCTTTAATAAACTCTCTGGAATTTGGGCTTGTTGCCATTTTCCTTTAACTTCAGTTTCATGGTCAGGAAGTTGACGCATGTGTTGCAAAAGGTACTGAGCAAAAAACTGGTCGCGTTGTGTTTCATCTTCGCCATCAATAATGTACCAATCGTCGGTAAAACGGCGGCGTAACTTTTGCAACGTGTCATATTGTTTTTTATTACGCCAGTCTAGGCCGTGGAGCTTATGCCAGTGCTGCTCTGATGGATCGATCTTGTCCAAACGTTTTTGCAGTGATTTCCATGAAAGATCAAACCAGACTTTAACCACATCGACATAGTTGTTTTTCAAATCCTGCTCAAATGCCCGCATACTTTCAACGTAAGCATCAAAGCGTGCCTCATCTAAAGGTTCAGACACATGCGTTGCTGTAACGAGCAAATCACTATACCAATTGCCAAACATCACCACAATTTGGCCTTCGGTAGGAATAAACTCTGAATAAGATTGCCAAAATGCTTCCGTATCTGTCAGCACACGTGGCGTATCTGCTTTTACTCTTAAATATCTTGGATCTAGCCACTCGCGAAGCTGCTTAACCGCTTCCCCTTTCCCTGCTAGCTCAATACCACTCATTAAAATAAGCGTGCTTTTAGCATTGGGCTTTCCCCGACTTTCTTTTAAAGCATATTGTGCTTCAATCAAATCGACTGAAAGCTGTTCTTCATCTCGAATTTCAAATTTTGGTTGTTGTTCACTCATGGTCCACGGCTCTAATCATTTATTGTTTAATTTCGATATCATTTAACCTATGCGCTTAAATGATGAATTGCTATACAAATTATGTCATTGCGACCAAATTCCATCTAAAAATTGACGCATGAATCATTTTTTTTACATCTTCTCGCCATAGTACAAGGTTACAATGCCTCTTATGATTTTTTGTAAATAGCCCAATATTAGAGTCTTACATGTCTAAACTCGCTGCTTTTGATGAACTTTTACAACAATATAAAACATTTAATTATCACGATAATCCAGTGCTTGCCCAACGTTTGCAAGATGTACAAACATGGCTAAAAGAACGGATGAAAGATACGCATCATGAATTTTTTAACTTGCCTGAACATAAACTCATGGCACAGTATTTTTTAAATCGTTTATATGGTGGTCCAGAGTTTGATGCCCTTGCAGCACAAATTGAACGCCTATTGAAATATGCACATAAAGCCGAAAAAGTATTGCCTGAGAATGCGATTAAAACTGGAACTAAATCGGTAAGTTTGGCTGTGCTTGCCACTCAGCTTGATGAACAAGTAGCGATACAGCTTCTTGAGGACTATCCGGCAGATACGGTATTAACCGATGAAATTATGCGCTTAACACTGACCAAACTTGATCAGGCCGAAGCTCGTTATCAACAACTTGCTCTTCTTGATGATTTAGGTGCAGCACTCGATAAATACATGCGCTCGTTTATGATGTTTACGGCTTTTAAAATGTGTAAAGGGATTGCCCAAAAATATCACTTTGAATTGATGTATGATTTTATTCAAGATGGTTTTAGCGCAATGAAACCGTTAAAATCAGCCGAGACCTTTATTAAGACTTTTACTGAAAAAGAACGTCAGATTATTGAAAATGTACATTCAGGGCATCCGAATCCGTTTAGAGTGTGATAAGGTCGGCACAGAGAAAAAATCAACCTTACGAAGTTGAGATTTTATTCATTATATTTGCATGATGACGCCTGTAAAAATAGATAAAATCTGTCATTATGCAGAACTTATTCCGTTTCACTTGAGTTTGAGTCTAGGAGAGACAATATGTCTAACGAAAACCAAAAGCCAACATCTCCAACTGAGCAGGCACAAAGTTCAGACAAAGTTAGCCCATTCCTAAGCTCACCATTACCGCAAGGTACCCCTCAAGGGCAACAACAAACTTTACAGCAATCCTTAACAGATACACCTGTTAATGGGTCTGTGCCGAAATATAATTTACCGCGTGGTGCTAGCAATACTGGCAACGTAGGTGACACTACACATTTTGGTTTTTCGACAGTTAAAACTGAAGATAAAGCTCAAAAAGTTGCAGAAGTATTCCACTCTGTTGCAAGCAAATATGACTTGATGAATGACTTGATGTCATTTGGTATTCACCGCCTCTGGAAACGCTTTGCAATTAATATGTCGGGTGTACGCCGTGGCCAACATGTATTAGACATTGCTGGTGGTACAGGCGATTTGGCGAAAGTATTCAGCCGCGAAGTTGGTCCTCAAGGCCATGTCGTTCTTTCAGATATCAATGAGTCAATGCTCAATGTAGGCCGTGACCGTTTGATTGATGCAGGCTGTACCAATGTCGACTTCGTACTTGCCAATGCAGAAACTTTAGAACCTTTTGCAGATAACAGCTTTGATCTACTCACCATTAGTTTTGGCTTACGTAACGTGACTGATAAAGATGCAGCACTTGCTTCTATGTTCCGTGTGTTAAAGCCAGGTGGTCGTTTACTTATTCTTGAATTTTCTAAGCCTGTATTTGAGCCATTCTCAAAACTTTATGACCTCTATTCATTCACTGCGTTACCAATTATGGGTAAATTAGTTGCTAATGATTCAGAAAGTTATAAGTATTTGGCTGAATCAATTCGTATGCATCCAGACCAACGCACCTTAAAAGGTATGATGGAAAATGCTGGCTTCCAGAACTGTGACTATCACAACCTTACTGCGGGTATCGTTGCTGTTCACCGTGGCTTCAAACTGTAAGGGTTAACGATATGTGGTCGATTCTGGCACTCGGTGCAGTCGAACGTATCGTTCATCATCTGATCGATCTGGATGCGGTTACTCGCATTCAGCTTAATCAGTTACAGGGCAAAATGTTGCGTGTCGTAATCGACAGTCCGCAACTTTCTGTCGATGTATTCTTTGATCAAGAAAAAGTACGTCTTGAAACTACCGCAACAGGGCACAGTGAAAAACCTTCTATTTTTGAACAACGCCCTTTTGATGAGCAATTCAAAACTTCTGAAGCTACAGCAACTTTGCATGTTAAAGATGTCATTGAGCTGATCAAACTATTGGTCAGCGATCCAGATCAGATTGGCAATATCCCATTGCAAGGTGATTATCACCTGTTACAGGATATTCAAAAAATCATGCAACAAGCTGAACCAGATTTAGCTGCTCACTTATCAAGATGGGTTGGGCCTCAACTCGCCCACGAAATTGGCAAGATTCAACTTGCACCCAAACATTTAAAACGCTCTCTTCAAAGTCATCTATTTTTTGCAGAAGACGCATTAAAAGAAGATAGCGGTCTATTTGCCCCTCGTTGGGAAATGGACGATTTAAGCCAAGCCACTCGTAAGCTTAATCAAGACATTGACCGTCTAGAAGCAAGATTGCAGCAACACAACGCACAACTACAACCCTCTCAAGACTAGGTAAGACTTTATATGATTCCGCACGTTTCGCGTTTACTCGAACTTTGGCGTATTGCAGCGCACTATAGACTCGATACGTTGTTCCCTGCGGATGAATTACCAGTTAAAGCTCAACATGCATTAAGTATTATTAAAATGCATCCGGCTGCCTGGTCTAGTCGTGAACGGAAAAACCCTTTAAAGCTAAAAGAAGCTTTGGAAGATATGGGACCGCTTGCAATTAAGCTTGGACAATTGCTTTCAACTCGACGTGATTTAATTCCACCCGAAGTACTCTCGCAATTGGTCTTACTGCAAGATCAGGTAAAGCCTTTCGATGTAGAGGTTGCCAAACAACGTATTCAAGAATCGTTAAAAGCTGACGTAAATACCTTGTTTGCGCGCTTTGATGACCAGCCACTAGCTGCTGCGTCAATTGCACAAGTTCATACTGCTGCTTTACATGATGGTCGTGAAGTCGTTATTAAAGTGACTCGTCCAGACATTCGCAATCAAATTTTGCAAGATTTTGAAATTTTGGCATGGTTAGGCAATACGTTAGAAAGTCGTCTTGAGGCGGCTCGTGCCTTACATCTCACTGAAATTATTCAAGACTACCGCCAGATTATTTTAAATGAGCTGGACTTGAGTATTGAAGCAGACAATACCCGTCGTATGCGCCACTATTTTACTGGCTCAACCATGATGTATGTGCCTGAAGTCTACATGGACACCAAAGATGTCATGGTGGCAGAGCGTATTACAGGTGTTCCTATTTCAGATACGGCGACCTTTGACCGTCTAGGCATGGACCGCGCGCAACTTGCAGAAAAAGGATTAACCATTTTCTTCACGCAAGTATTTCGCGATAACTTTTTCCATGCCGACATGCACCCCGGTAATGTCTTTGTAGAAACAATTAACCCAAGCAATCCACGCTTTATTGCACTGGACTGTGCGATTATGGGTGAGTTGTCTAAGCATGACCAGATGACGATTGCCCGCATGTTGCTTGCTGTAATGAACAGCAACTTTATGCAGCTCATTCAAATTGTGCACCAAGCTGGCTGGATTCCACCGGGCACAGACCAAGATGCACTCTCACGTGAAATGCGTCGCACCGTTGGACCAATGGTATCCAAACCAATGGACCAACTTGATTTTGCTGGCATCTTGATTCAAGTGATGGATATTGCCCGTCGCTTCCATTTAGAGATTCCACCGCAACTCATGCTGTTGCTAAAAACTTTAGTGCATGTCGAAGGGCTTGGAACAGACCTATACCCTCAACTCGATATCTGGAAATTGGCAAAACCAATTTTGACTGAATGGGTCAAGGCCAACATGAACCCAGTCAAAAATATAAAAGAGTTAGGACAGCAACTACCTGACCTACTTTTAGGTGCTCAAGATTTCCCAAGCTTAATTATTGATAGTTTAAATGGTTTAAAAAATCAATCTGCTTGGCAAGACCGTCAGTTACGCGAAATTCAGCAACTTCGTTTGCAAATGGAACATCAACAACGCCGCAGTTGGATGTTCGGAAGCATTATCGTAATTTTATTAACTATCGCGATTATTAGTCCGTGGTTTGTTTCGATTATTATTATTGTGCTGAGTAGTTTATTGGCACTTTGGCGGGTCATGAAATAAGTTAACTTTAGCAAGGGTTATTCTTAGATTTAGCATATAAATGTTTTAAAATAAAAGAATAACCTTTGGACATTAGCCATCTTAATCCTCTGGTTTTAAGCATCACGAAATATTTAAATAACGTACTGACAAGTAATAAAGATAAGCTGCTCATTAAGCTGACAAAGACAAAAAGCGCAAAGAATTTCTCGGCAAAGCGACGCTGATGCCGTACACTATACAAGCTATTTTTTAGCATCTGACTTAAATCAATTTATAGTTCATATTTCTTTGGTGATTCCTCATGAATAACACGCAATGGCTCGATGAAGTAAAATTTAACGAACAAGGTCTTATCCCTGCCATTGCTCAACATCATCAAACTGGACGTGTTTTGATGGTGGCGTGGATGAACCGTGAAGCACTCGCGTTAACAGCAGAAAAAAATCAGGCCGTTTATTTCTCTCGCTCTCGCCAAAAACTCTGGCACAAGGGTGAAGAATCAGGCCATTTCCAAACAGTTTATGAAATTCGTCTGGACTGCGACGGCGACGTGATTGTGCTACAAATTGAACAACACGGTGGTATTGCATGCCATACGGGTCGTGAGTCTTGTTTCTACCGTAAACTCACCCCACAAGGTTGGGAAATTGTCGATGCACAGTTAAAAGACCCTACTGCAATTTACGGTGAAAAAGCTAAAGCCGAAGCACACGATCATGCACAAACTACCGAGCAAGTTGACGTACTTGCTCACTTAGGGCAATTGATGCAAGAGCGTAAGCAAGCTGAAGCAGATACCTCTTATGTTGCCAGCCTCTATAAAAAAGGCATCAATAAAATTTTAGAAAAAGTGGGCGAAGAAAGCGTAGAAGCTATTATTGCCGCTAAAGATTTTGCAGTACAGGACTCAGAAGCCAACTTAAACGATCTCGTTTATGAAACAGCCGATTTGTGGTTCCATACTATTGTCATGTTGGGTTATTTCGATATTAACCCACAACTTATTATTGATGAATTAGCTCGTCGTCAGGGCTTATCTGGTTTAGTTGAAAAAGCTAACCGCAACAAGGTATAAAATCACTCAGTGTCGAATATTGAAAAACCTAAAGCTACCTATGAGCAAGCGATTGCCATAGACAACGCACGTCTTGGGCAATCATTTAAAGTGATTGCCTATGCTGGCACAGGTAAAACCACCACTTTGCAAATGATTAGTGATGCCATGCCTGAGCGGCGCGGTATGTATTTGGCATTTAACAAGGCGATTGCTGGTGAAGCACAAAACAAATTTCATCGCAATGTGGACTGCCGTACTTTTCACTCACTTGCCTTTCGTAGTGTCCCTCGCGGCGTAACTGATAAATTACGTCTGCCACGCTTAAGCCCAAGCTTTATTGCTAAAGAGTATCGACTAGAGCCGATTACTTTACGGCGGATGATGGGTGGGCGTTACGAGAAATATGTCTTAATGCCAAGCCGCTTAGCAAGTCTTGTGGCCAATGCTGTCAGCTACTTCTGTTCAACGAGCTCTCAATATCCTGCACCACGCCATATTCAAGCACCCAACTGGCTACATGCAGACGATATTACTGAATTACAAAAGCACCTATACCCTGCTGTTGAACGACGTTGGTTAGAGTCGATTGACCCGAACCATCAAGCTGGAATTGGGCACGATATTTATCTTAAACTTTGGGCATTATCTGAACCGAATATTCCAACTGACTACGTATTATTTGATGAAGCCCAAGATGCTGATCCTTTAATGCTAGGTATTTTGCTTCGTCAAAAAAATACGCAGGTGATTTACGTCGGTGATGCTCATCAGCAGATTTATGCATGGCGTGGCGCAATTAATGCCATGCAGCAATTACCATTACCTGAATCTCGCCTAACCACTTCTTTTCGTTTTGGTGAGTCGATTGCCGATATTGCCAATTCACTACTGGGCGGCTTAAACGAGACTGTTCCCCTACTTGGCAATCCGAACCAGAAATCAAGTGTAGTCAATAAACCTCACACCAAGATGCGTGACGCAATTTTATGCCGCACCAATGCTCGCGCAATGGAACTTTTACTGGCAGGTTTAGTTCACGGTGATAAAGTGAGTTTACAAGCGGATCATCAAAAGCTAAACCGTTTTGTAGATGCTGCAAGCCTCTTGAAACAAGGAAAACGGGTTACTGATGTTCCTGAATTAGCGTGGTTCAATTCATGGCATGATGTCCATGAATATTGTGAGACCAATGAAGGTAGTGACATTAAACCTTTAGTTAAATTGGTTGATGATCACGGGACGGACCCATTAAAAAAAGCACTTGCAAAGATTACTCCAATTGAGCAAGCTGATTATGTCATTTCTACCGCGCATAAAGCTAAAGGGCTGGAATGGAACCGCGTTCATATTGAAGATGACTATCAATTTAAAATTAATGGCTTAGAACACAAGATTACCGATGAAGAATTAAGATTACTTTACGTTGCCTGTACTCGTGCTAAAGTAAGTCTAAATATCCATCATCTTTATGATCTGATACAACAATTAAAACTAAGGGCGCCTTTAAGTCTTCGTCAATCGGTTGGTTGAAGCGCTCATACTTAGGTGAGCCTATGAAACTTGAATCTATCCAATTTAAACATATTGCTCTATTTCATGATCTTAAAATACAGTTTCAATATGAAAAACAGCCTATTACCTTAATTTTAGGTGAGCAGGCAACTGGGAAAAGTATGTTACTTAAACATACTTACCATGCTTTAACTTGGCTCCCTGCACGTCTTAAAGATTTACGTAGCCCTGGCATAGTCATGTCTGATCAAGATATTACTCAATCACGCCTACAAGCAAAAATCGAAATTACGCTTCAAATTCCACCAGAAATTGGCCATTTGCCAGAAGCCACCTCTGCTCAGCAGACCGATTCCTCTTTGTGTAGCTGGAAACTATTTAAAACCTTAAATGCAAGTGGCCTAGGCATTAGTCAAGTCGAAACTCAACAACTTGATCAGGCTATGGCTCTGTATCAACAGATAACAAAGAAAGATCCATTACAAGGTCTGCCTTTAGTCGCTTACTACCCAGCCGAGCGATTTGTAAATGATATTAACTTGCTCAATAAAAATTTACCGGGCATTACCCAAGCTATTTCAGCCTATGACATTAGTCCGCTTCCATTTACAACCTTTACTCGCTTTTTTGAATGGCTACGTGAAATTAGCGATATCGAAAATGCCCAAGCTGCATATGTGGTACAACGGATTAGGTCTGAGCAATCAGATCCACAAGATCAGACAGAACTCTTAAACCAACTTCAAAAAGAGTTATCTGGGCAACCTGCACAGCTTCAATCACCTAATCTCTACGCACTCAAAAATGCATTAAAATTTGTTTTGCCAGAGCTCAAAGATTTATATTTACAATATCAACCCCGACTTCAACTCATGGTTGACTACGATGGTCAGACCTTACCGTTTCATCAGCTTTCGAGCACCATAAAAACATGGATCGCCTTGGTAGGTGATGTCGCTCGCAGACTCTGTATACTCAATCCATTAAGTTTAAATCCTTGCCTCGAAGGTGAAGGAATCTTGTTAATTGATCAAATTGATGCACAGCTTGACTCTACTCATTGTTCAGAAATCTTGAATCGGCTCCATCAGGCATTTCCACGCTTACAAATTATTGCAACTGGAAGTCGTGAAGAGTTACTCGAACATGCCTCAGCCTATCAATGTTTAAAATTAGAAAATGGTAAAGTTACCCACCTTGACCTAAATACCACTCAGCAACAGCTTGAAGACATATATACCTTGCTGCAAAGAAGTGAAACTTTGGTCTCTCATACAGAAACGCAAGCACTCAGCTTGATTGACCCAACGCCATCTCCAGCACAAATTGATATTTTATTTCAGCAAATTCAGAGTTTAAATGAACAACAAAAAAATGAGTTATTACGCATGATTCATGCTGGAGACATGCCTGAAGAAACACCTTCAGCTTAAATTTTACGACCTATTTATTCTATTTTTAGAGTGAATTTCGGTCTCGTAAAAGATATAGTTTAAGCAGGATTTTTAGGCTCTAAAATCACTAGATGTTGTTACTACATGTAATAACATCAGATTTTTACTGCTTTTTTAGTGTACAATAAATTTCATTTTGCGTTTTTTATTCTTCAAGTTGCGCAATACAACTTGTTTCTCGCTTTATTTTTTAATTTGGTTGGGCTTTCAGAATACAAGCCTTGGAAATCTCTTTGAATTCCTATCTATTCTGAAATTAAAATTTCACTTTTAGGTCTCGGCCTAAATCACATATGGATACGAGTGTGCTACCGATAATTATCTTATTACCGTTAATATTAGGCACCACCCTTGTTTCATTGCTTCAACGGTTCTCGCGTGGAGTAACGGCTTTAGGGGCAATCGGAGTCAGTTTAACCAGTTTCGGTTTATTACTGACTCAAGCAAAAACTGTGCTTGGTGGTGCAAGCATTCAACAAAGCTGGGATTGGTTACCTCAATTAGGAATTAATCTAAGCTTCAGGCTCGATGCGCTTGGCTTATTATTTTCTTTGCTTATTACCGGTATCGGTACACTCATTTATATATACGCCTATTATTACCTCGGTCCTAAAAATTCTTTAAGCAAACTATATGCTTTACTCATGCTGTTTATGGCAGCAATGCTGGGTATTTCTCTATCCAATAATTTAATTATTTTATTAGTATTTTGGGAACTCACCAGTATTTCATCTTTCTTATTAGTGGGCTACTGGAGTCATTATGAAGCTGCTCAGCGCGGCTCTCGAATGGCGCTCACCATTACAGGGATGGGCGGTTTGGCGTTATTGGGGGGATTTGTTCTATTAGGACAAATCACGGGGACCTATGAAATTAATGACATCATGGGAATGAAAGATGCCATTCAGGCTCATACTCTTTTCACTCCAATGTTACTGCTGATTTTACTTGGCGCTTTCACTAAAAGTGCTCAGTTCCCATTTCATTTCTGGTTACCAAATGCAATGGCTGCGCCAACCCCTGTTTCAGCCTATCTACACTCTGCAACCATGGTAAAAGCAGGAATTTTCCTGCTAGCCCGCTTACTACCAATTTTTGTAGGTGCTGCGCTCTATCATAATATTGTGACGTTTGTCGGCTTATTCACTCTCTGTATGGCCGCCTGTTTTGCTATTTTCAAAGAAGATTTAAAAGGCTTACTGGCTTATTCAACAATTAGTCATTTAGGTCTGATTGTTTGCTTACTTGGGATAGGATCACCTTTAGCAGTTGCTGCTGCTATTTTTCATATTATTAACCATGCAACATTTAAAGCAGCGCTCTTTATGCTTGCAGGGATTATTGATCATGAAACGGGTACACGTGATCTTCGAAAACTCAGTGGTATTTGGCAGCTACTTCCTTTTACTGCCACTTTAACCATGATCACTGCTGCATCAATGGCAGGTGTACCACTCACCAATGGCTTTATTTCTAAAGAAATGTTCTTTACCGAGCTATTGGCAAACCTTTCAGGTTCAGCAGTTATTTTTGCCAGTATTATTGCAACTCTGGCTGGTATTTTTGCAGTGAGCTATTCAATCCGCTTAGTGCACGGCGTGTTTTTTGATGGTCCAATTGGTAAACACGTTCCAAATAAAAATGCACATGAACCCCCAATCGGCATGCGTGCGCCAGCCATTCTTCTTGCTGTGCTATGTATCTTGGTCGGTGTTTTACCTTCTTTATTGGTAGAGCCGCTGGTAAATAGCGTAACGAGAGCAAGCTTAATGCAACCAGAATTTGCTGGAACTCATCTTGCAATCTGGCATGGATTTAATGCTCCTCTTGTGATGAGTATTATTGCTTTAGTGGGCGGCACACTCTTCTATTTTGCTTTAGCAAAAGATGGCACAATTCGTAAAATTGACCTTGACCCACGTTTAGGCAGATTACAAGGCCGTATTTTATTTGACCTATTTTTAAAACATCTGTTGCTCACAAGCCGAAAAATCAAACAAAAAACTGAAAATGGCTCATTGCAAAGTTACTTATTTTTGATCATTGCTTTTAGCATCATCATGGTAACTATGCCGCTACTCAATCAAGGGCTCACCACAGGCACACGTGAACTCACTCATGCCCCATGGATTGCCATAGTTCTCTGGCTAACTTTATTCTCAGGTTGCTGGATGATGCTGTGGTTCCACCATGAACGTATTAAAGCAGTCCTTATTAGTGGTGCAATTGGTCTGGTTGTAACGATGGTATTTGTCACCATGTCAGCTCCAGATTTGGCATTGACTCAAATTACCGTGGATGTTGTAACCACTGTTCTTTTATTAATGAGTTTATCTTTACTTCCACAGCTAACGCCGTATGAATCTCTTCGTTCCAGACGTTTAAGAGATGCCGCTTTAGCTATTGTTGGAGGTTTAGGAATAGGCTGGATCACGTGGCTGATTTTAACCCGTGATCATAATTCGATTTCATGGTTCTTTGCCCAACAGTCATTACCACTTGGTGGCGGCTCCAATATTGTAAATGTCATTTTAGTTGACTTCCGTGGTTTCGATACGTTTGGTGAAATTACGGTGCTAGGTATTGCTGCTATTGGTTCACTTTGTCTCATGGATGGCATGCGTGTACATGGTACTACCACGACTCAAGGCCTCACCTACCGTTTTAATCCATCTCCGCTCATGTTCCGTATTACAGCCTCTTGGGTATTGCCATTAGCACTTGTCGTGAGTGTTTATATCTTTATGCGAGGACATAACTATCCCGGCGGTGGCTTCATTGCAGGTCTAATCACCTCAATGGCGTTAATCATCCAATATATTGCGCTAGGTCAAGACCAAACTGAACAATTACTCAAAGCAAAATCAGGCCGTCTTTACGAAGTCTGGATTGGTTCAGGTTTAACAATTGCCGGGCTTACTGGTGTAGCTGCATGGTTCTGGTTACGCCCATTCCTCACCAGCGCTCACGTATATGTTGAATTACCAATTCTAGGAAAATTACATTTGGCTTCGGCTGCAAGTTTTGACTTAGGCGTTTATATCACCGTGGTTGGTGCAACGATGTTGCTCATCTCGGTATTAGGAGACTCTCGCCATTCAAGCATGGCTGGTCCTGTAGTACCCCATCGGGAGGAATCATCATGATCAGTTTAGAATTCTTATTGGCTTCTGCTATTGGTTTACTTGTTGCCACAGGTATTTATCTGATTTTACGTGCTCGTACTTTCCCTGTTGTGCTTGGATTAGCTGTAATTGGCTATGCTGTAAACCTATTTTTATTTGCTATGGGCCGATTACAAATCAGCTCACCCGCAATTTTAACCGAAACAACAAAAATAACCGATCCACTTCCTCAAGCGCTAGTGTTAACAGCCATTGTGATCGGTTTTGCAACCACCGCCTTTATTGTACAACTGGCGTTGCGTAGCCGTTATGAATCAGGTAGTGATCATGTTGATGCTAAAGAAGACATCTCTCCAACATACGACCCACGCGAGGATGAGCCGTAATGTTTGATTTTTTATCTTTCTGGCAAGAACATGCGCCTATTTTTAGCATTCTCATCCCAGCATTTACTGCTTTTATATTATTACTGCTAGGCAACCCAGGAGCAGGTGCGTTAAAAGATGACTGGCGACAACCATGGCGTCGTGGCATTAGTCTTGTTTCCGCAATTGCTGGATTAATTACCTCAATTGTATATTTGAGCTTTGCAAGCACGGGCCAAATTACCATTTACCAACTGAGTGAATGGTCAGCACCGTTTGGTATTGTGCTCGTATTAGATCGTCTTTCTGCTTTTATGTTGGTACTGACCTATGCGTTAGTCGTCCCAGTTTTATGGTATGCAAGCGACAATTGGGATACCCGTGGACGCTATTTTCATGCCATGGTGCATTTCTTGTTAATGGGTATCTGCGGAGCATTTTTAACAGGCGATTTATTTAACCTTTTCGTCTTTTTTGAAATCTTATTAATGGCTTCGTATGTTTTGCTTTTACATGGGCAAGGCAAACCACGTTTTCAACTTGGCGTTCACTATGTCATTATCAATCTTCTAGCCTCTGCCCTATTCTTAATCGGCCTTGGTATGATTTATGGCAGTGTGGGTAGCCTCAATATGGCAGATGTTTCACGCCTTATTCCGACACTCGAAGCAGATCAACACAAATTAGCTGTAGCCGGTGCCTTACTTTTATTTGTCGTGTTTGGCATTAAAGCAGCTATGCTTCCTGTAGGTTTTTGGCTACCAAAAACTTATGCGGTTGCTAGTACGCCAGTAGCTGCAATTTTCACTATTATGACCAAGGTCGGTATATATTCGATTTTGCGTGTGAATGGAACCGTATTTGACGATGCACTTAGTCAAGAAATCTTAAAAAGCTGGTTACTTCCTATAGGTTTGATTACTTCACTGTATGGTGTGATTGCTGCCATTGGAGCAGATCGTTTACGACGCTTTGTCGGTTTTATGGTACTTTCTTCAATTGGTACCTTGCTCATAGCAATTGCTATGTCGAATACACAGGCATGGTCTGGTGCTTTATATTATTTAGTGCACAGTACACTGATTGGAGCAGCTTTTTATCTATTTTGTGGATGGATAACTTCACAGCGTGGAGATTTTAAAGATCATTTAAAAGTTGCACCAAGAATCAAACAAGAAAAAGCTGCTGCATTTACTTATTTCACCATTGCGATGATGATGGCTGGCTTACCACCTTTTAGTGGTTTTCTCGGAAAAGTATTCATTTTACAAGCGACAGTTGAAACCAGTTACCAAGCATGGATTATTGGAGTAGTGCTTGTTGTAAGCCTATTAAGTATTATTGCTCTAACACGTGTTGGTTTTATCTTGTTCTGGCGAGCAACGCCTCCAGAGGAAGATCCAATCCATCCAGCGTATATACTTTATCGAGCCTTACCAGAGCGAGCACCACTACGTAATGATCAAGTGATTTATGTGTTACTTGCTGGCTTAATGGCTTATGTCATATTTGCTGCACCTATTCAGAATTACACACTAAGTACAGCCCAGCAAATTCAAGACCATGCACTTTACCAACGCACGATCCTTAAAGTAGATAAAAATGGTGAAGTTATCAGCGTGCAACCATTTGATCCGGGTTACCTACCAGAAACTAAATATGGGGGCGAAGTTGAAGATCATAATGCTTACCTCGTTCCAGATATTATTTCGAAAGATACCTTCAACGGTGAACATATTTCTGAATATAAACATCGGCAAATTCAACAACAGGACAAACTACAAACGCCTACCATTGTTGATGAAAGTCAATTGAAACCTATGGAGCCATAACAATGCAGTTATCTCATTTGCTTGAACGCTGGTTTCCACATCCATTTGTTTCAATTCTTATCATCTTATTTTGGCTGATGCTGTCACATAGTCTGGATGCTAGTGATCTTTTGACGGCGGTGCTGTTGGGTTTAATTATTCCTCGTTTAGTCAAACCGTTTATTACCCGAACGCCGCATATTCACTGGAAACCAACTGTTAAATTATGCTTTGTAGTTCTTTGGGATATTGTCATTTCCAACTTTAAAGTCGCAAAGCTCGTTTTAGGACCTACCAAAAATTTACACCCTAAATGGTATCGTGTGCCGCTAGAAACGGAACACGAACAGGTCAATACGTTACTGGCAATGATCATTACGACAACGCCTGGTACAGTTTCTGCGGGTATTGATCAAGAACGTGGAGATATTCTGGTTCACGCCTTGAGTACGGATGATACCGAATCTGACATTCAAGACATCAAACAACGTTATGAAATTCCACTCATGGAAATTTTTGATGTAAAAAGAGAAACGGAGGCAAGTGTATGACCATCCTACCCTATGCTCTAGGTATTAGCTCGATTGCCATTACAATCTCTATGCTACTTTGCCTTTTCAGATTGGTCATAGGACCATCAATTGTAGACCGACTTTTAGCACTCGACACTCTCTTCTTAAATGCAATTTGCCTCATTGTTGTTTTAGGCATTTATTGGATGACGACCTCTTTATTTGAAGGAGCCCTACTGGTTGCTATGCTAGGTTTCGTATCTACAGCAGCCTTAGCACGTTACTTCACAACTGGTCATGTTATCGATTAAGGAGAGATCAAAATGCAGTTCGTAATGGAAATTATGGTTTCGGTCTTTCTGGTCTTTGGCACTTTCTTTATGTTAGTCGGCTCAATTGGTATGGTCCGCTTACCTGACTTATTCATGCGCTTACATGCCCCGACAAAATCGAGTACGTTAGGATTAGGCAGTTTCTTGATTGCTTCCATGATCTTTTTCGCTTTTCAAGGCCGCTTTGGTTTTGCCGAGTTACTGATCACACTTTTAGCTTTTATTACTGCACCGGTTTCAGCAAATTTAATTGCTCAAGCCGCGCTACATTTACGCTTGCGCTCACTGAGTGGGGAAGTTCCTGAAGCAATTGAACGCCCTTTGCCTTGGGATCGTTATAAAATAGGACAGCGTTTCTCGCAAAACAAACCTCCTATGGACCCTCCTAAAGAATAAAGGAAAAAAGCCAACCAATAAAAAAGCCACCCGAAGGTGGCTTTTTTATTTTTAATTTATATTACTGTTCGTCATCTGATTCGCGTTTCGGTAAATCATTTACCGCTTTCTCGATCAGACCAAACATATAGTTACCATAGGCATTCGTTTTGTCATAATGGAAACGCAATCTTGGCGTAATACGTGTCTTGATACGACGACTCAATTCATGACGCAAGAAACCAGAAGCTTTATTTAATACCTCTAAAGTTTCTTTATTTGCTGCTTCACTTTGCTCATCACCAAGCTCACGTCCCATTACAGTGACATAAACTTCAGCATAACCCATGTCTGCACTGACTTTCACCGCAGAGATGGTCACTAGACCACCTAAGCGAGGATCTTTAAGCTCTTGACGGATCAGCTCAGACAACTCGCGTTGCACTGAATCCGCCATGCGCTTTAAGCGTTGGCTACCCGCCATTAAAGACTCCGTTTAATCAATTGAACATCATAGACTTCAATTTTATCTTTCACTTTGATGTCTTTATAACCTTTCACCGCAAGACCACATTCCATACCGGCACGAACTTCTTCAACCACTTCTTTATAGCGACGAAGAGATTCAAGCTCACCTTGGAACACAACCACGTCATCACGTAATACGCGAATCGGTTTATTACGATGCAATACACCTTCAAGTACCATACAGCCTGCTGCTGCACCAAACTTACTTGAGTGGAATACTTCACGTACTTCAGCAACACCCAAGATAGTTTCACGATGCTCAGGAGCAAGTTTACCACTCATGGCATCTTTCACATCATCAATCAATTCATAGATGATGCTGTAGTAACGAATATCGATACCGTCTTGATCACTTCTCTGACGAGCAGTCGTATCAGCACGAACGTTAAAGCCTAACAATACAGCTTCTGAAGATTCAGCAAGAATCACATCAGACTCAGTAATCGCGCCAACACCCGAACTAATTACACGAACTTTTACTTCATCAGTAGATAATTCATGTAAAGCTGCATTCAATGCTTCTAAAGTACCACGTACGTCAGTTCTTAAAACAACGTTCACTGTAGGAACATCTTTTTTACCCATTGACGACATGATATTTTCAAGACGCATTGCACTTTGACGATCAATACGTTTTTGACGTTCACGGTCAGCACGAGCATCAGCAACTTCACGTGCTTTCTTCTCGTCATTTACAACAAGAACTTCATCACCTGCCATCGGAGCATCTGGAAGACCCAGAATTTCTACCGGAATAGATGGTCCTGCTGATTTAATAGGCTTACCATTTTCATCAGACATTGCACGGACACGACCATATGATGAACCTGCAAGAACAAGGTCACCAATGTTTAATGTACCGTTTTGAACAAGAATAGAAGTTACTGCACCACGGCCTTTATCAACACGCGCTTCAATAACAACACCTTGTGCAGCACCTTCAGCAGATGCTTTTAATTCCATCAATTCTGATTGAATAAGAATTAAATCAAGGAGTTCATCAATACCTTGTCCACTGTGCGCAGAAACCTTAGCAATCGGAACATCACCACCCCATTCTTCTGGAACGATTTGTTTCGTTGTTAATTCGTTTAACACACGGTCTACATCAGCAGACTCTTTATCCATTTTGTTGATTGCAACAATAATTGGAGTACCTGCTGCACGCGCATGGTCAATTGCTTCTGCAGTTTGTGGCATTACACCGTCATCTGCCGCAACAACCAATACAACGATATCCGTTGCTTTAGCACCACGTGCACGCATTGAAGTAAACGCAGCGTGTCCCGGTGTATCAAGGAATGTAATGATTCCTTTGTCTGTTTCAACGTGATATGCACCAATATGCTGGGTAATACCACCTGCTTCACCTGCCGCCACTTTCGAACGACGGATACGGTCAAGCAATGATGTTTTACCATGGTCAACGTGACCCATAATAGTAACAACTGGCGGACGAGTTGTTTGCTCACCACGTGCTTCTTCAGCCGCTTCAAGCAAATTATCTTCCGCTTGTGTATCAGAAACTAAAACAGGGTTATGGCCCATTTCTTCAACAACAAGTGCTGCTATATCTTGATCAATAGCTTGTTCTTGATTAACCAACTCACCCATTTTCATAAGTGATTTGATAACTTCACGTACTTTAATCGCCATTTTTTGAGCAAGATCGGCAACAACAATGCTTGAACCGATTTCTACATCATAAACTTGCTTTTTAACTGGCTTTTCAAATCCATGCTTATTTGCCTGACTTGATTTTAAACCACGTTTGTTATGGTTAACAAAGCTTTGCTCTTCTTGACCACGACGGCCACCTTTTTTACCCGAACGAGGGTTAGTGGTTGCGCCACCGCGTTTAATTTCACGGTCTTCTTGCTTAAATGAATCTTCATAAGCTTGGCCAACTAGACCTGAAGCAAGTGGAGAATCATCAATCACACGAATTGTCGTAGCAGCTTCGTCATTTGAATACTTAGACGCCATTTTGCGCATTTGTTCAAGTGTACGTTGCTGAGCTTCTTCAGCCGCTTTACGACGCGCAGCTTCTTCAGTTGCTTTTAACTGAGCTGTTTGTGCTTCACGCGCTTTCTTTTGCTCTAATGTTTCTGCTGGTTTTGGTGCAGGTTTTACTGTACCACCACCACGTCTTTTCACGACTACAGCAGCTTTAGGAGCTGTTTGCGCAGCGCTATCTTGTTTATGAGCAGCACGCATAGCATCTAAAGTTGCTTTTGCTTTTTGCTCTGTTTGAAGACGCGCGTTTTGCTGTGCAGTGTCACGCGTTTGCTGTTCTACACGTGTTTTAGCTTCAGCTTCTGCACGTGCTTTAGCTTCAGCTGCAATTTGTTCAGGGTTTGGTTTAGCAAAAACCTGTTTTTTACGTACTTCTACGTTAATTGTTTTTGCTTTACCTGAAGTACTTGCAACTTTAGCGGTACTGGTTGTTTTACGTTTCAACGCAATTTTTCCTGTGTTACCACTTTCCTGACCATGCACTTTTTTCAAATGATTGACTAAAGTATCCTGTTGTTCAGTGGTAATAATATCGTCTGCTGTACGTTGAGGCAAACCTGCTTCACGAGCCTGTTCTAGGAGCTTCTCAACAGGACGTTCTACACTGAGAGCTAACTCTTTAATCGACTTGTCCGTCATATTTCATCTCCTAGTTAAACCATGATTCGCGAGCTTTCATGATCAATTGACCTGCTTTTTCATGATCAAGACCTTCAATATCAGAGATATCATCAGTAGCCTGATCTGCCAAATCGTCGACAGTAATAATACCGCGCGCGGCAAGCGAGTAAGCGATCTCAGAAGTCATGCCTTCCATAGTTAGAAGGTCTGCGCTCGGTTCTTGAATATTTTCTTGCTGTTTCAAAGCATCAGTAAGTGCTGCTTCTTTTGCACGACTTTGCAATAACTCAACCAATTCAGCATCAAGCTCAATTTCGTCAAAAGTTTCAGCTGGAACATAAGCAATCTCTTCTAAAGAGGTAAAGCCCATTTCCACCAATGCCATTGCTAAATCTTCTTCAATATCGAGACGTGATACAAACATGTCAAGATATTGCTGAGCTTCATTTTGCTGACGAGCACGATACTCTTCTTCAAGCATCATGTCGAGTTTGTAGCCAGTTAAATCAGAAGCCAAGCGAACGTTCTGGCCTTGTGAGCCAATCGCACGAGCCAATTGATCGCTGGTTGCAAAAATAATATCGGCACTTCTTGCATCTTCATCAAGCACGATGCCTGAAACATCAGCTGGTTCTAATGCACTTGCAATGTACTGAGCTGGATCATCAGACCAGACCACTACATCAATACGTTCACCGTTTAACTCTTGTTGTACTGCTTGAATACGCGTACCACGCATACCAATACATGCACCGACAGGGTCAATACGATGGTCATTTGTTTTCACTGCAATTTTAGCACGAACGCCCGGTTGACGTGCCGCTGCTTTAATTTCAATAATTTCTTCAGAAATCTCAGGAATTTCTTTTTTCATTAAAGCAATTAACATTTCAGGCTTAGCGCGTGATAACAACAACTGAGCGCCACGACCTTCACGGTTCACATTGTATAAAATAGCGTTCATACGTTGTTTAGGGCGAAGAATTTCTTTAGGAATCATTTCTTCGCGCGCAAGATAAGCTTCTGCGTTGTCGCCTAAATCGATAATAAAGCCATCTTTGGTTTGTTTTTTCACTTCACCGTAAATCAACTCACCAACTTTAGACTCATATGCATCAGCAACTAAAGCACGCTCAGCTTCACGAATTTTTTGTACAATAACTTGTTTTGCAATTTGTGCAGCGATACGACCAAACTCAATAGATTCTACTTCGAGTTCACGTACATCACCAATTGACCATTTAGATGGGTCAAGGTCAGAAATCGCATCTTGGCAAGCTGGCATTTCATGATCTTCATCTGCCACAACAGTCCATTGACGGAACGTACTGTAATCACCAGTTTTACGATCAATTTCTACACGAAGCTGAGCTTCTTCAGCATGCGTACCTTCGTAAAATCTTTTCTTCGTTGCAGCAACTAGAGCTTGTTCTAAAGCCTCGAAGATCGCTTCCCGACTAACACCTTTTTCATTACTAACCGTTTCAACAACGGTAAGAATTTCGCGGCCCATAAGTCACCTACCGATTTCTTATAAAATTTAAATAAATTTAATCTTGATAGATCAAGTTTGCCTTATCGATATTGTTGCTGTCGATCTCAAGCACGTGCTGCCCATCAACTTCAACCTGAATTTCTTCATTTTCAAGGTCTACTGAGATAAGTTTTGCTTGAAATTTACGACGGTTTTCTACTGCGGCAATCAAACGCAAAGCAATTTGTTGTCCAATGTAGCCTTGTAACTGTTCTAGTTGAAAAAATGGACGATCCCAACCCGGTGAAGAAACTTCTAATGAATACTCACCTGAAATTGGATCATGAACATCCAGCATTGCGCCAACTTGTTGTGTTACACGCACACAATCTTGTACACCAATACCACGGCCTTGTTCTACTTCGCCATCTTCATCAAGTACAGGCTCAGCATCTTCACTTACCGCTTTGTCGATATAAATACGCAATAATGAACGTTTGCCTTGTGGGAGAAACTCGATTCCCCAAAGGTCGACACCACATGCTTGTACTGCAG
Source organism: Acinetobacter calcoaceticus (assembly GCF_900520355.1). NCBI lineage: Bacteria > Pseudomonadati > Pseudomonadota > Gammaproteobacteria > Moraxellales > Moraxellaceae > Acinetobacter > Acinetobacter calcoaceticus. The sequence continues at coordinate 3,571,742 of NZ_LS999521.1, forward strand.
GAACAATTAAGTCATGCAATGCTTGGGATTTATTTGATAATTTCATTTACTCTCGTCATTCTCGTGCGATTCAATCGGTTGTTTTAACCGACACAGACCTACTATAGTGAAGCATGACTATTTGACCAATTGATGTCGAAACTACACGATAGCGATACGATAACCAATAAAAAAGGGCGTTAATCGCCCCTGTCTTGCACAGAAAACAATAGTCCACTGTGCAAAAAGGCCCACTTGTTTGTGAGCCTCTTTTAAGAAACTTGGTAGCGGGAGCTGGATTTGAACCAACGACCTTCGGGTTATGAGCCCGACGAGCTACCAGACTGCTCCATCCCGCATCAACGTGCAAAAATTATATACAAATATCAAATAAAGTCAATGTAAACTTACTAGATATTTGTCTGATTAAGTTGCACCTTAATCAAATTGGTAGCGGGAGCTGGATTTGAACCAACGACCTTCGGGTTATGAGCCCGACGAGCTACCAGACTGCTCCATCCCGCAACAAAAACAAACCACACGCATCAACTTTCTGGTTAAAAGCTGGTGCGGAAGGGGGGACTTGAACCCCCACGCCCGAAGGCACTACCACCTCAAGGTAGCGTGTCTACCAATTCCACCACCACCGCAGCTTGTGGGACGCATTCTAGTGCTTCCCACCACAAAAGGAAAGCCTTATTTCGAATTATTGACTCGTTTTTGGTGCAGTTGGCGAAGTTTCAGGCAATGTGCTTGGTGTTGGTGCAGTAGTTTGTACGGTTTTTAGACTATAAGCCTCTGTAGTTTGCTTTTTCGCAAAAACAGCTAGGGTTAAACTAGTCACAAAAAACAAGGCCGTTAAGACAGCAGTAAGGCGAGTAAGGAAGTTAGCTGAACCCGATGCGCCAAATACAGTGGCTGCTCCGCCGCCGCCAAAAGAGGCACCCGCATCCGCACCTTTACCGTGTTGCACTAGAATCAAGCCAATCATCAGTACCGCTAAAATAATATGTACGATCAGTACAAAAGAGTGCATACCCTATCCTCGTTATTTACATTGTGCAAAGGCTTGTACGATTTGGTAAAAAGATGCTGCATTTAACGATGCACCTCCAACCAAAGCGCCATTAATATCTGGACATGCTGCCAACTCGACTGCATTTTCAGCTTTTACACTACCGCCATATAAAATAGCAATGTCTGGACCCGCAGAGGTAATCTGACTTAAACCTTCACGGATTTTAGCATGCATAGCCTGCGCATCTTGTGGTGAAGCAGTTTTACCTGTACCAATTGCCCAGATTGGCTCATAAGCAATTACAATTTGCTTTTGCCATTGCTCTGCGGTCACTATAGGAGCTATATCACAGATTTGTTGCAATACAACCTGCTCTGCCAAATCTTGTTCACGCTGTTCGAGACTTTCCCCCACACAATAAATGACAGTTAAGCCTGCATTTAAAGAGTTTTGGAGTTTTGCCTTCAAAATTTCAACGTTATCACCTAATAAATCACGGCGTTCAGAGTGACCCACCAATACAAAATTAATTTCGCTATCTTTTAATAATTCTGCACTGACTTCACCCGTATAGGCGCCTGTACCTGCTACACGCGATACATCTTGTGCAACTGTATATACTGTTCTTGCAGCATCTTGCAATTGTGTTTGTACCATTGCAAGTGCAATAGAAACTGGAGCAACCCCGACATGGCAGCTTTCATCTGCAATTTGGTTTTGTTGCAATAGTTGTTTAAATTCTTCTATAAGTTGTTTGGCATTGGCACGCATTGGGTTCATTTTCCAGTTGCCAACTACCCAAGGCGTAATCGTCGAACCCGACATACGGCTCACCTTTCATCAAAAATGCAGCACATTCTACACGCATTTCCACAAATTTCAGATACTTTTCTTTAACAGGATTGCTCATATCTTTTCTACTATTTGAAAACAGTAATAAAAGTTTATTGAGCCTAAAGCCTTAGCTTTTAAAAATTAATGAATAAAAACTACGACTGGTTCAAGTTTTAACAATCGGATCAAGACGAGAGCATCATTTTCTCAGGTAGTAATTTTAGATAACAAAAGTATAATTTTTTATATACCAATTATAAACATATGAGCACAGGTAGGCAGATGTCAGTCATACATACATCTCCAAAATTTTCGGGGTTTTTTCGACGATTAGTCGAAGAAAAACATGTGTCGGCAGCGACCATGCAAACAGCATTAGATGCAGCAAAAAGAGCTAAACGGGATGCGGTTGCGTACCTGATTGAAGAGGTTCATCTCTCCCCTTCTTTATTAGCTGAAACAATTTCTATTGAATTTGCTGAACCATATTTTGATCTGGATGTTTACGATACCAGCCAGATTCCTAAAGATTTGGTCGACCAGAAACTGATTTTAAAACATCGGGTCTTGCCTCTCGTACAAAGAGGACAGATTTTATATGTTGCAACCAGTAACCCAAGCAATATTGAAGCGATTGATGCTATCCGCTTCAACAGCAAGCTTATGGTTGAAGCGGTTATTGTTGAACACCATAAACTTGAGAAAATTCTGGCACAGCAATTTACGGAAGAAAGCAGTTTCGAGTTTAATGATGAAGAGTTCGATCTTGATGTAGATCTTGATACTTCAACCACCCCTGAAGAAGATGATGACACTCCTCAGGGCGATGAAGCACCTATTGTTAAATATGTTAACAAGTTATTAATAGATGCGATTCGTATGGGGGCTTCAGACTTGCATTTCGAACCGTATGAGAAATCGTATCGCGTCCGTTATCGGGTCGATGGAGTCTTACGCCAGATTGCAAATCCACCTTTGCAACTCGCCACTCGGTTGGCTTCACGTTTAAAAGTTATGTCTCAAATGGACATTTCCGAAAAGCGTGTTCCTCAAGATGGTCGTATCAAGCTCAAGCTATCGAAAACTAAAGCAATTGATTTTCGTGTGAACTCTCTTCCGACCTTATTTGGTGAAAAGCTAGTTCTACGTATTCTTGATCCATCGAGTGCCATGCTGGGAATTGATGCTCTAGGATATGAAGAAGAGCAAAAAGCGCTCTTTATGGAAGCATTAGATAAACCACAAGGTATGCTCTTAATTACTGGTCCTACAGGTTCTGGTAAAACAGTATCTTTATATACGGGCCTCAACATTTTAAATACTGAAAGTTCTAATATTTCTACTGCTGAAGATCCAGTGGAAATTAACCTTGAAGGGATTAATCAGGTTAACGTGAATCCTAAGGTAGGTCTTACTTTTTCGGCTGCGCTTAAATCATTTTTACGTCAGGACCCTGACATTATTATGGTCGGTGAGATTCGTGATTTAGAAACAGCTGAAATCGCGATTAAGGCTGCTCAGACAGGTCACATGGTGATGTCCACACTACATACCAACAGTGCCCCTGAAACACTTACTCGTCTACGCAATATGGGAGTTCCATCTTTCAATATTGCGACATCGGTCAATTTGGTTATTGCTCAACGTTTGGCACGTCGATTATGCCCTCAATGTAAGGTACCTACTGACATTCCCAACCAAAGCCTATTAGAAATGGGTTTTACCGAACAAGATCTAACACATCCCGATTTTCAAGTTTTTCAACCGGTCGGTTGTCCTGAGTGTCGTGAGGGCTACAAAGGTCGAGTAGGTATTTATGAAGTAATGAAAGTCACACCTGAGATTTCCAAGATTATTATGGAAGATGGCAATGCTTTAGAAATCGCTGCTGCTTCTGAAAAATTGGGGTTTAGTAATCTACGTTGCTCAGGTTTAAAGAAAGTCATGCAAGGTGTTACTTCGTTACAAGAAGTCAACCGCGTGACCAGTGAATAAAAGACAATTTAAAATAAGGATAATGTCATGACTGTCAAAAAGGCACAATTGATGCCGACTTTTGCTTATGAAGGGGTTGACCGTAAGGGCGTAAAAATTAAGGGAGAACTTCCGGCTAAAAATATGGCTTTAGCCAAAGTCACCCTACGCAAACAAGGGGTAACTGTCCGTAATATTCGGGAAAAGCGTAAAAATATTCTTGAGGGTCTATTCAAGAAAAAAGTATCAACGCTTGATATCACTATTTTTACCCGACAACTTGCAACTATGATGAAAGCTGGTGTGCCACTGGTACAAGGCTTTGAAATTGTAGCGGAAGGTTTAGAAAACCCGGCGATGCGCGAGGTGGTACTTGGTATTAAAGGCGAAGTTGAAGGAGGTAGTACTTTTGCCTCAGCTTTAAGAAAGTATCCCCAGCACTTCGACAAATTGTTTTGCTCTCTTGTAGAGTCCGGCGAACAGTCTGGTGCGCTTGAAACCATGCTGGACCGTGTGGCAATTTACAAAGAAAAAAGTGAATTGCTTAAGCAGAAAATCAAAAAAGCCATGAAATACCCTGCAACGGTTGTTGTGGTAGCAGTGATCGTTACTATTATTTTGATGGTTAAAGTTGTTCCCGTCTTTCAAGACCTGTTTTCTTCCTTTGGCGCAGATTTGCCTGCTTTTACACAAATGGTTGTCAATATGTCGAAATGGATGCAGGAATACTGGTTCATTATGATTATTGTGATTGGTGCAATTATTGCTGCTTTTATGGAAGCTAAAAAGCGCAGTAAAAAATTCCGTAATGGTTTAGACAAACTCACGCTTAAGTTGCCTATCTTTGGTGATCTTGTTTACAAGGCGATTATTGCCCGCTACAGCCGTACTTTAGCCACCACTTTTGCAGCAGGTGTTCCGCTCATTGATGCACTTGAATCAACAGCAGGTGCAACCAATAATGTTATTTATGAACAAGCTGTAATGAAAATTCGTGAAGATGTTGCAACAGGTCAACAACTCCAATTTGCGATGCGCGTTTCAAATCGTTTTCCATCTATGGCTATACAAATGGTCGCAATTGGTGAAGAATCTGGTGCACTAGACAGCATGCTCGATAAAGTGGCTACCTACTATGAAAATGAAGTTGATAATGCCGTTGATGGCTTAACTTCAATGATGGAACCTTTAATTATGGCAATTTTAGGGGTACTGGTAGGCGGTCTGGTTATTGCTATGTATCTTCCAATTTTCCAAATGGGCTCAGTTGTATAATGCAAGAAATGATTGCTTATTTTATTCAAAACTTAACTGCACTTTATATTGCAGTTGCACTATTGAGCCTGTGTATTGGTAGCTTTTTGAATGTGGTGATTTATCGCACTCCAAAAATGATGGAACAAGATTGGCAGCAAGAATGTCAAATGTTACTCGATCCTGAACAGCCCATTATTGACCATGAAAAACTGACATTAAGTAAGCCTGCTTCCTCATGCCCAGAGTGTCATCAAACCATCCGTTGGTATCAAAATATTCCTGTCATAAGTTGGTTGGTTTTAAAAGGTAAATGTGGGCATTGTGAGCATGCAATTAGCATGCGCTACCCAGCCATCGAACTATTAACAATGGCATGTTCACTGGTTGTGGTCATGGTGTTTGGCCCAACCATACAAATGCTTTTTGGACTAGTACTGACTTGGGTCCTGATTGCTCTAACATTTATTGATTTTGATACTCAGCTGCTACCCGACCGTTTTACCCTGCCTTTAGCAGCACTTGGTTTAGGCATTAATACCTTTAGCATTTACACCACACCCACTTTAGCCATTTGGGGTTACTTAATTGGTTTTTTATGCCTATGGATTGTGTATTACCTATTTAAAGTAATCACAGGTAAAGAAGGCATGGGCTACGGCGACTTTAAGTTGCTTGCGGCATTAGGTGCATGGATGGGGCCATTGATGCTGCCATTAATTGTGCTATTGTCATCTTTATTGGGTGCAATTATTGGCATCATTTTACTAAAATTACGCAATGACAATCAGCCCTTTGCCTTTGGGCCGTATATTGCCATTGCAGGCTGGGTTGCCTTTTTATGGGGTGACCAGATTATGAAAATCTATTTGGGAGGTTAAGATGGCTTTTATTCTGGGAGTCACGGGTGGAATTGGTAGCGGAAAATCTGCTGCAACACAATGGTTTGAATCCCAAGGAATACAAGTTGTCGATGCCGACATTGTTGCTCGCGAAGTGGTTGAAAAAGGCCAACCTGCCCTCCAAAAAATTCAACAAACTTTTGGAGACTGGGTACTTCAACCAGACGGGAGTTTAGACCGCCGCGCCCTACGCGAGTATATTTTTCAAAATCCGCAAGCGCGCCACACACTTGAGCAAATTACTCATCCTGCAATCCGCCAATCTATTATTCAACAATTACAAAATCCGCGTAGCGCTTATGTGATTTTAGTTTCACCTTTGCTTTTTGAAACCAACCAGCATGAACTGGTTAATCACACGTTATTAGTTGATGCGAGTGAAAAAACTCAAATTCAGCGTGCAAGCCAACGCGATGGACAAAACCAAGAACAAATCCAGAAAATTATTGCGGCGCAAATGCCACGTGAGCGAAAACGCGAACTTGCCAATGACATTGTGTTTAATGACGGATTACTCGAACATTTACATCAACAATTAGAGCCTTTACATCAAAGTTATTTGAAACGTACAGACTAATCTGGCTCATTTTGCTGTTTAATTTTTTGTGCCAAGCTATCTGGTCGAAACCATCGCCAAGGTTGTAAGGCACCCACTCCCATTCCAACCAAACCTACAACAATCGATGAACTCAGTGTCTCACCCAACAATGGCACAGCCAATATTGCTGCAATAAAAGGTGCCAAAGTGACGATACTTCCTGTTTTAAAAGCACCTAAACGCTGAATTGCAGCTACATAAGTCAAAGTTGCAATAATAACGACAAACACACCATGGAAAATGCCTTGTATAGCTAAATGAACAGGACTGACTTCCATAAAATGCTTAGGCAAAAATAAAACATAGATGGGCAAATAAATAATTGCAGACCAAATCGCAACACTTGCCATTGAGTGCCATGCGGAAAGTTTCCACTGTTTAAGTAACACAGTGAAAATACCCCACCAAATCGCACTAATAAAAAGGAGTAAATCACCTATTCCAAAAGCAGAAGCATTACCTTGCAGCATTAAAGTGCTCATAAGGGCCAAAGCAGCGATCATGATTGCCAGACTAGCCCATGTATGCTTATCAAATGGCTGCCTAAATAAAATATATGCTGCGAACGCAGTACAAATTGGGATACAGCCATTTAGGAAAATTGCAGCGTGCGCAGCGGGAGCATAGAGAAAAGCGGTATAGACGGTCAGACAATAAATGACCCCACCAATCAAGGCCAAAATAACCGCATGCTTACTCCATAAAAAAGCGAGATCTTTTTTATAGATCAAAATAGGCATTAAAATTAAGAAGGCTATAGCGAAGCGCAGTGCGGCAATATCCCAAGCACTGATGTGCCACTGTGCATTTAAACGGGCAAAAAGCGTAAACCCGCCCCAAATGCACATGGTCACCAATACAAAGAAATAACCTTGCTTACGGGGAGACATATCAAGATGACTTAAAAACTAGAAAGGCAGCTAAATTATACCTCAGAACGCTGACGACAAGCCTCATAAAGTGCCATACCCGTCGCCACACTCACATTTAAACTCTGTAAGTTTCCAGCCATAGGAATATAAACTTTATGATCACACTGTGCCTGTGTAATAGGGCGCAGACCAGTATCTTCGGCTCCCATTACAATCACAATAGCACCAGAAAAATCGCATTTTTGAATTGGTAATGCGCTTTCATCAAGCATAGTGCCAATCACACGTACATGCGTTGTTTCTTTAAGATGAGCCAATGTACGAGCTAAATTTGTGACTTGAATAAATTTAACTTTCTCGGCTCCACCCGCTGCAACTTTACGAGCAGTTGGCGTTAAACCCGCCGCACGATCACGAGGCACAATAACTGCTTGCACGCCCATCGCAGCAGCGGTGCGGATACAAGCCCCTAAGTTATGGGGGTCTGTCACCTGATCCAATGCTAACAACAATGCATCTGGAGTTTCACTTAAGATTTGATCAAGGTCTTGCTCATTTAAGACAGGATGCGGACGCACTGCTGCAACCACGCCTTGATGAAATGGTAGACCAGCAAGTTTTTCAAGACTATCGCGGCTTGCTTTTTGTACACTGATTCCAAAAGGCTCTGCCAATTGCAAAATCTTTTGCAAACGCTGATCATCCCGTCCTTTTAACGTAAACAGGGTTAGCACACGCTCCGGCTCAAGTTCTAGCAATGACTCCACTGAATGAACGCCATAATAATATTCCTGTTTTGCCATGCATGACCTCTAACAACGTTTGAGCAAAAAAATAAAAATCCTGCAAAGCCAACTTCACAGGATTTCTTTGGGCATAGTGTACCCGATTTGAACAGGAATTTCTTAGCCTTCTAAATGGCACACATAATCGAGAACTTCGTCAGTTTCGATTTTAAAAACGCTATTGCCAGGCACGTAAAATGATTGGCCTGCACGGAACAATTCACTTTCATTACTGTCCGCAATTGTTACGCGACATTCACCTGAAATAATTTCCATACGCTCAGGGACATGCGTCTCAAAAGTTAAGGCTTGCTCAGTCGGCAAAATAACACCTAGTGTTTTTTTCGTTCCATCTTCAAATTGCACGGTATGGCTGATACATGCTCCACCAAAATAAACGTTTGATTTTTTGATGACCGTTACATGATCAAATTGGTTTGTACTCATGTACATTCTCCAGATAATGCCATATTTATATAAATTATGATGAATGTAGTTTAATTGTGCCTAATTAACTAATCAATCAGTTTTCATACGGATAGACTTGTAATTTCCACTGCTCGGCCTGAATTTTTTTGGCAAAAGCATGAGGTAAGTTAATCTCAAAATTTCGACTACTCGACACAATTGCATCGTATCTGCAAACTTCAACCTGATTTTCATCGAGGAGTACCCAACACACTCTTTGTGCTGTTGGATGGGCAACTGCTGTAGCAACCACCGGTGAACCGTCATTCATTCCTACATGAAAATTTTCGCTATCGTTTTGCATTAACGCCAGATCGTATGTTGGAAAATCGATAGCATCTGAATCGAATTGCTGGCTATCGTGTATCAGCACACTCTGTTTTAAAGTCGGCCAAATACAATAGCGCAAATAATGCTGATCCATCACCCGATTATCCAGATAACGTCCTGTGGCAACATAATCTCTGATATGTGCTTCAATATTATGAAAAATACCTGTACAGCCGCCCCACATCCCCGCCAGAATTAGCTCAGTATGAGAGTAATTATCTCGCATTAAATGAAACCATTTATCACTCTTAAGCCACGCATCTACAGCTGCCTTTTCACGATGCGACACAATCGAGTCGGCATCACGTATAAGAAAACGTTTAATTGTTGGATCATCCATCACCAAAAAACGCCAGAACAGCCCTGATAGTTGTTTTTGAGCATCCGTTACTTGTATCACTTGTGCACCCTTCTCTTTTAAACGCTGTTGCACAAGTACTGGCACCGTATCATCTATATAGAACCGACAAGTCCATTCTGGATATATTTCTTTGGCTAACTGGGTATTTAAAATAGAAGTTTCACAATAACGAGGGTTTGCACCAAACAATGAAAAGGAAATAATATTTTCTTGAGGGTTTGAACTAAACTCAGGCGGCGCATGATCTGGAATAGGTGAAACAGGCTCATTCTGAGTGAGTTCTTTTTTGGTTGAAATTGCCAAATGACCAAATTTGATTGTTTCTTCTTTTTTATTTAAATGATGACAAACCTCTGTTAATCCATCATATAAATTTGTATTTACAGCAGAACCACTTGCCTGAATCGCTTGCAAATAGTGTTGATAAGCATCGTTATAACGGCGTAAGCGTAGCTCAGTATATGCCAAATCGGATAATGCTCCCGGATGCTTGGGAACTAAATTAACAGCTTGTTTAACATGTTGATAAGCTTTGGCATAATCTCCTTGTGCGGCAGCTTGTTTGAATGCATTAAAATGTTGATTTAAAATTTTATTCATTTCTGCAGGATTGCTTTTTTTATGACGGTTGATCATCCCTATGGGCGGTTTCGGTAAGCTTAATGTTTTTTTCATTGTAAATATCCGCAATCTTGCTGTTCTATAATTTCAGTTAGAATAATAGATCACTTGTAGCAAATTCAAAACTTCTCTATCTTTAACCCATAATTTGGCGCGTTGGATGCGTTTATGCTCACACATTTAACTTTAATTAATTTTGCATTAGCTGATCATTTGGCTATTGATATAGAACAAGGATTTAATGTTCTAACAGGCGAAACAGGTGCCGGAAAATCATTATTACTGGATGCACTCTCTGCCTGCCTAGGGGAACGTACCGATACGAATTATGTCCGCTATGGTTCGGACAAAGCGGACATCACCGCAGTTTTTACCTATAAAAATCATAGTCCTGAAGCTAAATGGCTGCAAGAACATGAGCTAGATGATGATTCTGGGGAAATTCATTTACGCCGTGTTATTTTTGCAACTGGCCGTAGTAAAGCATGGGTCAATGGCCGCCCAAGCAGTTTATCTGAACTTAAAGAATTAGGCCGTTTGCTTGTTCAACTCTATAGCCAACACAGCCAGCAACAGCTTCTTGAGCCGCCTTATCCAAAGCATTGGCTAGACCGTTATAACAATTTTTATGTTGAAGCGAATGATGTACGCGAAGCCTATAGTATGTGGCAACGCACGATTCGTTTGCATCAAGCAGCCTTAGATGCGCAAGCAACACGTTTGCAACGTATTGGTACTTTAGAGCATCAAATTGAAGAACTTGAAGAAGTTGTCCAAACCGATTACAAAGAAATTGAGCAAGAATTTGATCGCCTTAGTCATCATGAACATATCATGCAAGACTGTAGCTACAGCTTAAATGTTTTAGATGAAGCTGAGCAAAATATTACTCAAGAAATGTCTTCGATTATTCGCCGTTTAGAATCTCATGCCGGGCGTAGTGATCAACTTTCTGAAATTTATAACTCTTTGCTCAATGCTCAAAGTGAAATAGATGATGCAACGGCAAATTTGCGTCAATTTATTGATCGTCAGAGCTTTGACCCTGAGCGGATGGAAGAACTCAACTCTAAACTTGAGGTTTTTCATCGTCTGGGACGCAAATACCGGACTCAACCGGAAACACTTAAAGAAGAATATGAAGCTTGGCAACGTGAGCTTGAGCAATTGCATCAACTTGAAGACCCCGAAACACTGGCAGAGCAAGTTGAAAAATCACATGAGGAGTTTTTAGAAAAAGCTCAGCATCTAGACAATATTCGTCGTGAAGCTGCCGCTCCGCTTGCTAAACAATTAACTGAACAAGTGAAACCTTTAGCTCTACCAGAGGCACACTTCGAGTTTAAGTTCGAACCATTAGAGCAACCAGGTGCAGAGGGTTTAAGCTTTATTCAACTTTTATTTACGGCCAACAAAGGCATTCCTCCACAACCCTTGGCACGAGTGGCCTCAGGTGGTGAGCTTTCTCGTATTGCACTCGTGATGCAAGTCATGAATGCTGAAAAAACCGAATCCGAAGTGTTGGTGTTTGATGAAATTGATGTCGGGATTAGTGGAGGAACCGCAGAAGTTGTAGGACGTTTACTTGCCGACTTGGCGCAACATGTCCAGCTCTTATGTATTACTCACCAAGCACAAGTTGCTGCACAATCTGATCAGCATTTATTAGTAAAAAAACAACAAACTGACCCAGCCAGCAGTACAATTGTAGAACTTGATGAAAATCAAATCATCTTTGAGTTAGCTCGCATGTCAGGTGGTGTTGAAATTAATGAAACAACCTTGCAGCACGCAAAACAATTACGTCAACTTAAATTTCAGGCTTCTTCAAATTAATAAAGAAAATGAGAGAAAAAGATTGGCGAAAACCGATTAACTCTTGTATGTTGATAAAAAGAACCTATATAGATAAAAGGGTCGAGAGGCCCTCTAGTAATATTTTTTGAGGGAGAACCGCTTAGGTGACCAAACAATATCTGACTCACCGTTGTCTGATTGCCCCGCCAGAAATGGCAGATGACTTTTTCGCAAACACTGTAATTTATCTTGCCCGTCATGATGAAGAAGGTGCTCAAGGCATTATTATTAATCGTCCTTCCGGTATTCAAATTAAAGAATTACTCAACGATCTCGACATCGAAGCAGACAATGTAAATCCACATGCGGTTTTACAAGGTGGCCCTTTGCGTCCTGAAGCTGGATTTGTTCTTCATACTGGACAACCCACATGGCATTCATCTATTGCTGTAGGCGAAAATGTTTGTATTACCACCAGTAAAGATATTCTCGATGCGATTGCCCATAATGAAGGTGTAGGCCGATACCAGATTGCATTAGGCTATGCGAGCTGGAGTAAAAATCAGTTAGAAGATGAAATTACGCGTGGTGACTGGCTCATTTGTGACGCAGATATGGATCTGATTTTTAATCTGCCTTATGACGATCGTTGGGATGCAGCTTATAAAAAAATTGGTGTAGATCGTGCGTGGCTAGCATCTGAAATCGGACATGCTTAATGACCGAAACACAATCAAAATCGATTATGGCTTTTGACTTTGGTACTCAAAAAATGGGAATGGCAATTGGCCAATCTTCAATTGAAAGTGCCAACCCTCTCCCTCTATTTATCATGAAAGATGGTATTCCAAACTGGGATCAGCTCTTAAAAATTGTGAAAGAATGGCAACCCGATTTATTTTTGGTTGGTCTGCCATTAAATATGGATGATAGCGAGTCAGAGCTCTCTACACGTGCTCGCAAATTTGCGAGACGCTTACGTCATCAAACCAACATAGAAACCTTGATGGTAGATGAGCGTTTAACGACACGTGAAGCAAGAGAAGAACTTGGGTTTTATCAAGAACAAGGTCGAGCAAAAAAGCTATCTGCAGATAGCTTCGCAGCTGCACTACTCATTCAGAGTTGGTATCGAAATCCAGTCGGTTTAACACCCTAAGATTTTAAAAAAGAAGGAAGGCTAAAGCCTTCCTTCTTTTTTACTTCTCAACAATATGTACGGTAGCAGTTCGTCCAGAGACAAAAGCAAGCTGATTCTTCGGTGTTTCATCTAACACAATCTTCACGGGTACACGCTGTGCTAAACGAACCCAGCTAAAAGTTGGATTTACATTAGCAAGAAGCTTAGAGCTGCTTGAACGCTCGCGATCTTCAATTCCCGATGCAATACCTTGTACATGGCCTTTAATTTTTTGGTTATCACCCATTAACTGCACGCTAGCTTGGTCACCAATATGAATACGATTTAATTTGGTCTCTTCAAAGTATCCCACAACATACAGCTGTTTACGGTCAAGTAATGCAGCAACCGCTTGGCCTACTTGAACATAGTTTCCTGGGCTCATATCAAAGTTAGATAAAGTACCATCAGCTGGGGCAACTACCGCAGCACGATGCATATTAAGCTCGGCCAAATGTAAATTGCTTGTTGCAACCTCAATGAGAGCCTGTTGTTGCTTAACAGTTGCTTCGGCCTGCTCAATAGCAGCTTGTAGTTGCTCATGCTCTGCATGGGATTGATCACGTGTCGCAAACACTTGGTCTTGTTCTTGTTTAGAGATTGCGCCATCCATTAAGTTCGAATAGCGGCTCGCATTTTTCTCGGCCAATTTGATATTGCTGTCCGATTTAATCAGATTCGCCTTGGCTTGTGCCAAACCAGCTTGCGCTTGAGCAAAGGCTGCATTTGCTTTTGCTAAATCAGATTTTGCCTGCTCTACATCTAAAGCTCGGCGAGAAACGTCAATTTTAAAGAGCACCTGACCTTTTTTCACAGTCTGGTTATCTTGAACCAACACTTCTGTGACAAGGCCCGATACATCCGAAGATACTTGAATGACATCACCACGAACTCGACCATCACGTGTCCACGGCGCCGCATTATAGTAGTTCCACAAATGCACAATGGTATAGACCGCAACCATTAATGCGACAATCAAAATTACTGGACGGATGACTTTTTTCAAATCCACCTGATTCATTTTATTCACCTAACTCAAACTTTAATTTCGCAATCATCTCTATGCACCCACCCCAACAAAAATTTGATGTATCACCAGCAGTAGTAAAAGGTAAAAACACAAATTAAAAATACTAGGTAATGCAATCCAGCCTTGTGCAATCCACTTGTTGGTCAACCGACTTAACCCACGAAAACAGATATATGCCAAGAGGGCCTGAACAAGCAAAGAAGGCACATAAATGCCATAAACATTAAACTCACCCATTTGCTGTGGCTCCTCTCAGGGTGCTGTTTTCATTCATTTGGTTTGATGAAACATGACACATGCTATAAGCAATATTGTTAAGTGAAATAAGTAATCTTTGTCGCATCGTCATATCTTCAATATTTGAAGCAAGCTGTTTTAATTCAAATAAAGCACGGTGGATTGGTTCTACCAAAGCCGAGGTATTGTCTACATCACTTTCTTTAGCTCTAAACAGCTCATCCAGATTTTGTTGCAAAACGCCAATATGCTGAGTGAGTTCAGATGTCTGAGGAAGCTGATTCGCCAACTCTTGTAATCGACTTAAATCGACAATACTGCTCGACTCAATTAATGCCTGATGAATTGAAGTTTTAATCTCGCCAGATTGCACCATTTTGCTGTTTAGAATCCCAATTCGATCCAACATGCTGCGTAGGTGCACTTTAAAATCTAGGCCGTAAGGCAAATAAATCGCCTGTCTCATTGCACGATAATGCAAGGCCAAAATACGGCTGGCACTCGTGTCTGGAGACATGGCACGAACGACGTCAATGACAACTAAAGACACCAAAACACCCAAGATCATGGCAAAAGACCCATCAAGATAAGACACTGCATCCATGCTATAAGCATTATGTAGATTTAGGCCCATCATGGTATTAATACCCAAAACCATACCCACTGGCATAAGCATCTGGTTAGCCATCATAGAAACTGCAAACAGGAACATAGGTAATAAAACCAGTCCAAGTTCCCAAAATGTGGTGACATGAGGGAAAATACCAAATGCATAAACGAAGACTAAAACTGCTGAAGCGATACTGCCCCAGATAAAAATACGTAAGACTGGAACTGGGTTATCTAAGGCCGTTAAAATACAAGCCGTTACTGCGCCCATTTGCGCCATCATAAATCCAGCTTTCCACCCCGAGACAATCCAGACTCCAGTCACAATAAATGTAATAAGGACTGCACTAATACCACCTCGTATCGCCACACCATGGTCACGGTGTAAACTTGGATATTTGGTGGTCATTGGCGTAATGTTGTCAGGGATTTCTTTATTTCCTTGCTGAATTCGCTGCCACAAGACTTTAACCGCTAAAACATTGCTAATGAAATGGCGCACATCCATTTTCATGGCTGCGACCAAAACTTGCTGATGTGCGGAAGCCGATTCCATCAAACTCAAGAAATCACTTTCAAACTCGTCTGGTAACTGCAAAATATTTTCATCAATAATTAGATCTTTTTGCTCCAGAAACTGTACAACATGCGCTGAGAGCTGTTGCAGTTTTTCTGAATGAGTTTCGATGAATCGGAGTTCTTGAAGTTGCCTAATACGCTCAGACAAAGCCACCAGATTAGCAACTACCATTGAGATTTGATGAAGCATTTCCTGCAAGGGTTTGGTCATGCCATGCAACTCACCCTTTTCATAACTCAAATGTACTGCCAAAGCATGAATATCTGTGGTGTCACGAGTAATAGCGGCTAAAAGCTGAGTATTGTTCTGCTGCGAATCTGTATTTAATAAATTAGCAAACAGGTTTTCTGTATCTTTAAGCGTTTTGATAACACGTTGCTTAATTGCCGAGCCAATGTGCATCGGAAGAATGGTTGCAGAAACCACAGCGCTTGAAATCACCCCAATCGAAATCTCGATGACCCGAGCTAAAGCAATATCAAAAATATTGTATTGATCAATATAGGTAATCGCATTGAAGACAATCATGGCTGTCGAGTAGCCCGCCAGCATAAAAGCATAACTGCGTGCAGTCCGGTCAAGTAAAGACACATAAAGCGCAAAACCCACCCACAACGACAACACCACGGTAAATAGCCAAGGTGTATTAATTAGATGTGGTGTTAGCATTAAGGCAATCACAGCCCCACCAATCGTCCCTACCACGCGGTAGACACACTTAGATGACACCATTCCTGAATAAGGATTGGCAATAATCAGGACTGTACCAATCGACCACATCGGGTTAATCAGATCTAATTCAAATGAAACAAATAACGCCAGCATTCCAGCAATAAATGTCTTTGTTGCAAAGATCAGATCAAGCCTACTCGGGCGAAATGCCAGTATTTGCTTTAATAACATGAACTCATCTCAAATACAGATTTGAACTGATGAGCATGCCCTTCAATGTTAAATTGCCTTTCTAGAGACAACAAAACTTTGTCATTTGCCTAAAAGCAAATGAGATGAGGAGCATCCTTCAATACAATGATTTTTCCACATCCTGCCTGATTGGCCCAGATGATTTAAATTTGAGCGTTATTTAAACGGCCAAACTTTGGAAAGAAGAGGCATCAAGAAATTCGCCTAGAATCGACCAATTTCTCGATTAGATATTTTGTTTGGCAATTTTTTCAAAATAAAGTGATTTAGTCAACTAAAATATCTCTATTTGATAATTTGATATATTTTTTGATAATCGTATATGATGTATAAGCCAAGAGAAGTTTTCTCTTTGTCAGAGTAAAATACTCAAATCAGGCATTTATTTTAGAATTGAGACAAATTTTCTTTTTTTCTGTTATAAGAATTCAAATATGACTCGTTGTTAAAGGATACGAACAAGACGCTATGGCAATTTCAAGTTTTGGCAAAATTTTAACCGTACTGGACCTATTTTCAGTTTCGCGTCCAATCATTAATGTCGATATTATTTGCGAAGAACTTGGCTTGTCTAAACCAACCAGTTACCGTTACCTGAAAGAACTGGTGTCTACTGATCTATTAAAACGCATTAATGGAACCTCTGGCGATTATACCTTAGGCTCAAAAATTGCAGTTCTTGACTATGTATCAAGAACAACAGACCCTCTGGTTCAAATCAGCACACCATTTATGCGAAATATTGTAGAGCGTACCGAACTGTGCTGCTTGCTCACCTACTTAAATGATGACTATTGCATCGATATTCATCATGAAATATTCAAAGACACCGAACTACTCTCGTATGGTCGAGGCTGCCCAAGACCTATTTACGTTGGGTCATCTCCAAAAACGATGGTTTCGCATTTAAGTAAACAACGGATGCAAGACTACTATCATCGTTACCAGCAAGAATTAAAACAATCAGGTTTTGCTGAAGATGAAGCAAGCTTTATTCAGCGTATGCGTAAAATTAAAAAACAAGGATTTTATTTCTCACAAGGTGAGATTGATCCGAATGTTTCAGGTCTTGCCGTTCCAGTTCGTTTTTCGAACAAAGAAGTACCTTTGGCTTTAACTTTAGTTGCTTCTAAAAATCGTTTTGATTTTTTAAATGTTGAAAAGCTCACCGAAATTTTGCAAGAAAATGCAGCACTTATTGAACAACGCTTTATGGAGTTATCTGAAAAAGGTGAAATTTAAAACCTGACTTTATGATAATTTAACCTTTTCTTACATTTTAATGCATTGAATAGATCACAATATTCTCATATTATGATTTTAGCTCCTATTGGTGATTCTTTTCATCAGCAGCTCATCAATAGAAGCATCCCCCTCAGAGGAATAAGCTCATGTTGCCATCATGGGCTTTTTTCTTGCCCAATTTTAATGAAAGTTATGAAAACTGAAACTGCCTGAAAGTCAGATTAATACGCGGCTGTAAAATCTTTGTTGAGCGATTTAAACGATGTTGCCAATATTGTTGCGTCTCGCCACGCATCACGATGAGTTGGCCGGGTTGTAACCATAATTCAACTTTCTCTTTAGTTTGAATATGCCTAAAAGAAAATTTACGAGTAGCTCCAAAACTTAAAGATGCAATCGTTGTGGTTTTTGCTAAAGAAACATCCGAATCACTATGCCAAGCCATTCCTTGAGTCCCATCTTCATAAAGATTTGCCAAACATGAGTTAAATCTTTCTGCAAGCCGCTGTTCTACTAATTTTTTTAGTTTGGCAAGCGATCTATCCCAAGGCAAAGAATCACGAATGACACCCGAATATTTATATTGATAATAATTATCTCCATACCATGCCACTTTTCGGGGAGTGATAAAGTGCTTGCCATACAACTTAGCCTCGTCATGTTTCCACGCGAGATGTTGGTAAAGATAGTGAAAATATTGTTCAGCCTCTTCTGGGCTTAAAATACAACCATAGTCCTGAACTTCACCATCGTAGGGCAATAAATTTTCACAAGGCTCTGGAGCAAATAAATCCAAGGTCATGCGGTCTCTCCATGTTGCTTTGACATCTCCCAAGCTAACAATGCCAATTTACGCCCTTTTTGCCAATGATATTCTCCGACCATGCCCGTTGCACGAATCACTCGGTGGCAAGGAATCAAATACGCAATCGGGTTTTGTCCAATTGCTGTAGCGACGGCTCGAACTGCTTTAGGCTTGCCAATTTGCTCTGCAATATCTTGATAGGTCCGCAATTGACCTTCTGGAATGGTCAGTAACGCTTCCCAGACTTGTAGCTGAAATGGGGTTCCAGCCAAATTAAGCGGAAGTTTCTGCTGTAAGTGCTCTGAAAAATCTTGTTCGAACCACTGTGCAATTTGTTGATGCCAAATCGGCGCCTGATTTTTTAATTGAGCTTTAGGGAACTGCTGTTTAATTATTTCTTCAATATTCTCACTCGACTCTATAAAACGAATCGAACATATTCCCTTATCGCTGCTTATAACCAACAACTCACCAAATGGGCTTGTCTCAACCGAATAATTAAGTGTGACCCCTTCGCCTTGCTGTTTATATTCACCAGGCGTCATACCTTCAAGCTGAATAAACAAATCATGTAAACGGCCAGTACCAGATAACCCCGTATTTAAAGCAGTATCTAATAAGCTTCGCTTTTGCAACAGATAGTATTTCGCCTGTTGCAAACTCATATATTGGACAAATTTTTTCGGGCTAATACCCACCCATTCCTGAAACTGGCGTTGAATATAACCTGAACTTAAATTCATATGGCTCGCAACATCGTCCAGACTGGGTTGCTGGTCCAGATGTTCATATAAATATTCAATTACAGTGGCAATTACAGCAAATTGCCGAGAAGAAAGCATTTGCATGTGTCACCTCCTTAGCACTCATATCTTACATTAAAGTAGCTAAAGCCCCATGACGACCCGATTCTTGCACTTTCGAAAATAAAAAAGCCTTTCATTATAGAAAGGCTTAATCATTCAATCTGAGCTTAAGGTTGCTTTAAATAAGGCCAAGCTGCTTTTAAGTAAATAAACATTGACCATAAAGTCAGAATGACAGCGGTATATAACAACGCGTAAGCCAACATTTCTAAAGGCTGCCAATTGAGTAAAAACACACTGATGGCAATCATCTGAAAAGCTGTTTTATATTTGCCTACTGTCGATACAGCTACACTCGTTCTTGCGCCAAGTTCTGCCATCCACTCACGTAAAGCAGAAACTGTAATTTCCCGTGAAATAATGACAATTGCTGCAAAAGCCATTGATATGGTTGGATTCCACTGCACTAAAACAATCAGTGCTGTCGCCACCATAAGCTTATCTGCAACTGGATCTAAAAAACGGCCAAATGCTGAAGTCTGGTTTAAAGTTCGTGCCAAATAGCCATCAAACCAATCGGTAATAGCAGCAAACACAAAAATAGCAGTCAAGATAATATGACGACTCATACTTCCTTCTTGCTCACCAATACCCATTGCAGGCGGCCAATACACAATCACCAAAAATACTGGAATAAGCGCTATACGCGCCAACGTTAGGATATTTGGGATATTCAGGATTCGCCCTGTGGTCATAAACACCGCCAATTTAGTCTTCATGCATCTTGTAGCAGACAAAAATACATTCTTCAATATTGTATCTATCTGTAACAGCCACTTTATACGAAATATATGAATCGAGGAAGTAGACTGCTTAGATAAATACCGTAACAGTTTGCCGTAAAATTGCAATTAAATGATCATTTTGATCCCAAATATGGGCATATTCTGTGGAATAACCTTCACCGGCATGTTCAGTCACCACTTTATATTTAAACCAGTCACACAATTGATGTTGAAACGGGTGGACATAGGTAATGTGCCAAGTTAAAGAACTTGCAGGAGCAACTTGTTTAAACATCGGCAATACACCAGGTGGCCAAATATCCATCAAAACAATTAAATCTGGCAAAGTCATTTGACGATTTTCATGCTTCTCTGGAGAGAATCTTGACCATCCTCCAAAATCAGGATACTGACTTCCTGTAACAGGATAATGACCTTCTGCCCAGCATACATCAAAATGTTGATAGCATTCTGGCATTTGTCTAGCAAAAGGAAGAGGTTTTAACTCTTCTGGTGGTGCATAAACTGGATCCATAGGTTCTTGGCGTACTTCAATATTCGAAGTACGAGGCACACCAAAACTTGCAACCAAAATAGTTTGTACCGCGCCATCTTGCCATAAACGGGTTTCAAGCGTAGTGACCGACTTTCCTTCCCTTAAAATTTCAATAGTCAATTGAGCGGGTCCCTGCTGTACAGGCCCCACAAAAGTAATACTACAACTTAATAATCTTTTATTGGGATCTTGAATATTGCAGCATGCTTTTTGCATCAGTAAACCCGCAACAAGACCACCAAATACTGTCCGCCCTTGTAACCATCCGGCAGGTATTTCAATCCATTCGTTTTCTTTTATTTCTTCAAATAATTGCAGCAATGACATTCCTTTCCCTAAAAACGAAAGTATTATTAGGAAATATCTTTCATCATTTTGATTGCCATGTGAATGGTCAATTACCTAGTAATTGGCGAGTTATTTTGTCACTCGAACCTTAAGCTGATGTTTATTCATGCAGAATTTTATAAATCGTTCTAGCCATCATCTCACCAAAACCAGGCACAAGTGTGAGCTCTTTTTCAGAGGCTTTCAAAACACCTTGGATCCCACCAAAATGAGTCAATAAATCTCGACGGCGTTTCGGTCCCAACCCCGGAATTGCTTCTAAAACCGATGTACTACGGCGTTTATCACGTTTAGCTCGGTGTTTAGTAATAGCGAAGCGATGGGCTTCATCTCGCACCTGTTGAATCAAGTGCAATGCTTTATGATCTTCTGGTAATTGGATTTTTGTGCCATCAGTAAAATGTAGGGTTTCAAGGCCTGGTTTACGCCCTTCACCTTTAGATACACCCACCATAAAAGCGTCAAGCCCAAGTTCTTGCATGACGTCCATCGCCATGTGAAGTTGGCCTTTACCGCCATCAATCAATAACAGATCAGGCAATATGGCTTTTTTATAACGTCGTGTTAAGGCTTGGCGCATGGCAGCGTAATCATCGCCACCGGTAATATCTTGAATGGCAAATTGGCGGTAATCACGCTTACGAGCACCACCTTGGTCAAACACCACACATGAAGCAATTGGAGCCTCACCCATGGTATGACTAATATCAAAACACTCGATACGATCGACTGGTCTTCCAATCACTTGTTCTAACTGATGAAAACGTTCATTGAGTTCTAAATGATTACTCAGCTGCCCCTTAATGGCATGTTGAACGTTCATTTCCGCTAGCTCTAGCCACTCCGCACGAGTTTCTCGCACACTACTCTTAATTTGGACCTTCTTACCAAACTGCTGTGCCAATGCTTCTTCTAATTCTTTATGATCAGGCAATGCAATATTTACAATGAGTTCATTTGGAACTTCATCTGCAACCTGAAAGTAAAAGTTTGCCATAAAGTCACTGAGCATTTGCCCCAGATCATCGCCAAGCATGTCTGGGAAATAACTTTTACCTCCCAACATTCGCCCATTACGTACATACATAATCTGCACGCATGTCACGCCAGCCTGATAAGCAATTGCCAGAATATCTGCTTCACCTTTAACCTTAAAAACAGCCTGTTGTGCTTGTACTTCGCGAAGCAAAGACAATCGGTCGCGGTAAAAAACAGCTTTTTCAAATTCGAGCTCAGCCGCGGCTTGCTCCATTTTAGCAATGAGCTCTTGATTTAACTCTTTGGTGTCACCTTGCAAAAAGCGAATACTGTTATTAACGTCTTCTTTATAATCTTCGGGTGAAATCAGACCTACACAAGGTGCAGAGCAACGCTTGATCTGATATTGCAAACATGGGCGTTTGCGTTGTGAGAAGTAGCTATTTTCACACTGACGAACATTAAAAAGCTTTTGTAAAACCAGTAAAGTATCGCGAGCGCTATAGGCGCTTGGATAAGGTCCAAAGAATTTACCAATTTGATGCTTCCCTTTGCCACGACCGCTCGCAAGTCGAGGATAGGGCTTATCTGACGAAACAAAAATATAGACATATGACTTATCGTCCCGCAGCATGATGTTATAAGGCGGACGATGTTGTTTAATTAGATTTTGTTCTAAAAGTAATGCTTCGGTTTCTGAACGAGTCACCAAAGTTTCAATATTATAAATTCGTGCAACTAAAGCCTGAGTTTTAGGGTGCTCAATCGTTTTAACAAAATAACTCGATACCCGATTTTTTAGATTTTTTGCTTTGCCGACATATAACAATTCGCCCTCTTTCCCTAGCATTTTATAAACGCCTGGAAGTTGGGTCATGTTGGCTAAAATTTTTTCAATGTGGGGACGAGCGTTTTGATTCACTATTGGCATACATGGCTTAATACTGAATACCTAATGTGATGTTTTCACCCCTAGTTTTCAAGTGCTTTACTGTGCCAGAACTCAAATTTGAAAAGAGATTTTGATTAGCTCCGACAGACTATGTCGTACTCGCTTAAGAATCGAGACGATAGTAGCTATATTTTACGTCTTTTTCTTTATAGACCGCATAGGTTTTTTGACGAAAATCAGAGAACCAACCATTACCTGTATATCCCGCAATATGGCCATATGTGTGGCCACTGGTCCGCTCAATAATATAAATATCGCCTTCTTGAGGACGGTTAAAAGCGGGTTTAATTTTCTTATAACCATTTTGTTCAAGCGTATGCCCCCAATCAGAGGCAGCCACAGGATGCTTTGACACATCTGCTCCCGCTGCTTGTAAAGCAATACGGATGTTTTTGGCACATTTTTCTTTGCTATGATTGGCAGATATACTTTCAAGCTTACTTGAGAACTTGTGCAAATTAATATTTTGATCTTCAGATTGATGACTTTTCGCATCAGATTTTTTATGTTTTTCAGTCGTCGACGCTGCTTTACGCAATATCACTTTCGTTTTTAAATCACTTTGAAAACTGTCTTCTTTTCTCACTTTGATATGGTGAACATGTGCATGAGCTGCGTGATGAGCATGAGCCATTTTAAAACCTACTTCCGCTAACCAGTCTTCGAAAAAACCGCGCCATTGTAGAATCAAAATTGCTCATTGGTTTTTAATAGTTGTAACAAATTGCCAGCACTGTGAAGTGAGTCACAAAATCCATCAAGTACTGTACAGCATAAAAAACGCCCCTTCGGGCGTAATAAAACTATTTATTTATCTATAATTACTGGGTTAAAGATTCACCTTTCCAAGTCTTAATCATAGCATCCGCAGCATTTTCAGTGACAAAGTCACAATATTTACCGGCATAAGGTGGAACATATTCGTCCACACCAGATTGATGATGATATTGCCCAGAATATTCGGTATCGTTTATTGTAAATTTCATTGCTAATAATAACTCATCGCGCGACCAACTAATGCCTTGCCATGTTCCCATTGCAGGTGCAGTACGATTTGAATCTACATACAAAGGCGCAGTACCGTCACTAGAGAACCCAATATAATCTTTATTGCTGTAGGTTTTATTAATCATCCAACAAGTTGAACCCTTAGGAAAATTAGCTACATTTTGCTGTAATAATGCATTGTAATAATCTTCAAAAAAGCCTTGCTGACTAAGTGGCAATGATTCATAAATCCACTGGCCTAAATATTTAGTCACTGGTTGACCTGAAATATCAATTTTAACTAAATCTTGATTTAAAAATAAATTATCACCTTTCACTAAGTTGGCTGGCTGATAGTTTAAAGCTGTATCAGAAAACTGGACTTGAGAACCTAACAAATACCATGTGCCATCAGTTGTTTTAATCGGATCTAAGGTCACTCCCTGATCAGTGAAATAATGCTGACTAAGTTCATAACCTAATGGATGATTATCAGGATAACTTATATAAATCTTATTATCCTGAATCTTATAATTTTTCTTCTCAATCATTGGATTTCCAGCGATCTGACTCGCAGAAAAACCAACAAGTCTCTCACCTTGTTCCTCTGTCTCATCATTACATGCCGAAAGGCTTAATATACATAAACATGAAAGTATTAACTTTTTCATTATGTTCCTAAATTATTAATATAATGTAATCTTTATTATCAATAATTTGCTCTTTTTGGCAATGTAAAAATTAAATAATTCAGATGAGAGGTACTATAGTTTTATTAAGAATTATTCTATAAAACTTAATATCAGACTAACTAAAAATCATCTAGTTGGATAAGATGACTCACTATTATCATCTTTTCCCCTAAATTATTTCATAGTCATTTTTCTTTTAGAAAAGAGAACTAAAATTTTCATGCTAAATTAATCTAAAAACCTTCAATATTAAAACTTAATCATTAACATCACGAACCTTTATAAAAGTTTTGTGGTAATTAGACTAGCAGGTTAAATTCCATTGAAATATCCCATGTCCTTACAAGAAATGATATCAAATATTGAACATATTTCTGATGAGCACACCATCTATGCTGAACAACCTTGGGATATTACATCCAAAGCAATTGCTCTATCAGACGATGAAAAGATGGAGGTTATTATCAAGGATAAGTGCTACAGCTATTTTCTTGAAGTATTTATTATCAAAGAGTTAATAGAAGACTTAGATGACTCTTTAAATAATCAAAACCTTGTATTTAAGATCATTCAATACGCAATAAATGATGCATGATGAATATCATTGTTAAAAACAAACTAATCCTGCAATAAATGATTTTTTATAGTTTTTTTTAGAAGCTAGATTAATCCTCATAGAGTTAGCTTTAAAAACCCAAATAAAAGCAGTTTTCTAGTAAGATATAACGTGAACTAGAAATTATTATTTAAAAACAAAAAACGCCCTTTCGGGCGCTTTAATTAAAATACATATGGTCGAACAAAAATTAGGAAGAAAATCCCAAGCATCAGGAACCATTTTAAAAAGTAATATAACTTACGATTTTTGGCTTTTAATGCTTTGGCTTTAATACGAATTTGGTAGACATAACCAAACGCTTTATTTAAACCACCTGTTTGATCACCTGTTTCATTCGGTGAACTTGCCGCGGTCATCACACTACGACCAAACCAATGGTTGAAACGTTCCATCCACTTCACTTTCATTGGCCGCTCAACATCGGCAAAGAAAATGATACGGTTTTGGTCAGTCTTATTTTCAGCATAATGAATATACGTTTCATCAAACACTACACTTTGACCATCACGCCAAGAGTATCTTTCGCCATCGACGTCAATAAAACAACGGTCATCATTTGGCGTAATTAAACCCAAGTGATAACGCAATGAACCAGCATATGGGTCACGGTGTCTTACCAAACGGCTATCGGGTGCAAGCTCAGTAAACATTGCTGCTTTAATTGTCGGCAATGTTTTAAGAAGAGCCGTAGTTTTCGGACAAAGCTCGGCAGCAGATGGATGACTTGATTCGTACCATTTTAAATAAAAACGCTTCCAACCTGTTTTAAAGAACGAGTTAAAACCTAAGTCGTTATAAGTACTCGATGCTTTAATCCCACCTTGATCATATAAAGCTTTTGCTTCATCACGAATCATTTCCCAATTTTCGTCCAACACTTTTAAATCTTTAAAATGCTGAGTGTCGATATAAGGCTGATTCGGCACCTTTGAAAAGATGTACATTAAAAAGTTAATCGGTGCGAGCAGGGTTGAATGGTCAAAAAATTGACGATAAAACGAGTGACGCACTCTGCCGCGATGTTGGATATACAATGCTGATATCACAAAAATCGCTAATATGATCCACTTAATCATATAGTTACTCGCCTTTAAGCATCTTTAAAGATACTTCGAAGAAATTTGAAATTGGCGAGAATAATAACAAACTCTCAAAGAAAATTCAGACCTAGAACCGCAAATATTATTTTTAATAAATAGAAATCTCAAAAATATTCATTCTTGAGATTTCCTAAACTTAGCTTTTAAATTAGTTTTGATATGCTTGCCAATTTAATGCAGTCAGAGAATCAAGTGCTTTTGCAGCGGTTTCATTATAGACATAACAACCAGATTTCAATTGTGCAAGTTTTAATTGAGCAAGACGAATGTTTTTAGGATCATCGGTATTTTTTAAGAATATTTCCCAATGCTTAATCTCTTGATCAGCGGTCCAACCAATGTTACTCATGTAATCTGCTGCATATGTCTTACCTTGATATTGCACCGCAACACCAGCACCCACAGCAAAACCTAAACTAGTATCATAAATCGTTGTCCATGGAACATTTTGCCATGTCCCCTTAACTGCCTTATAAGTAAAACCAAATGGAGTCGTTTGATTCAAATAATTCAGATACTGAGCGTTTTCAGCATCAAAATCCTCAAAACTTTGATTAATTTCGTAATTTTGATCAACATTAAAAGCAAATGTCTCTAGATTAGATTTTTTTGAAACTAAACGATAACAACTACTTCCTTCAGGAAATTTACTCTGCCCATAAGTATTAAGAAATAAACGTCCCTTAGCTGTACTTTTATCGATAACTGGAAAACCTACTGCTCGATACCCTGGTAAAACAGTATCAAACATATTCTTATTAGAAAGGTCAACTCGTTGAAATTTCCAATCTTCTTTAACATCTCCAATGATGTCTAATCTCCAATCTGTCATTGAATTAAAATTCATGACATTGATTGCTTTATCAATAGGGAAATAGAGTTTTTTCTCTGTTAGCAGATAATCACCTAAAGCTTGATTAGAGGATCCATCCGTTGATTTTTTATTAAATATTTCAAAATAAGCATTATTTAGCTCATCTGTTTGTTCATTTAGATTATCTATTTGATCAGGGTTGTAATCCATAAAATAATAACGGGTACCATTCGCAATAGAATCTTGTGAATTACCACTTTGATTGTTATTCGCTGAATTATTATCACTAGAACCACCACCTCCACATGCACTCAACATAAAAGGAAGGATGGCGAAAATCATAAATTTATTTTTTAACATAATACATACTTTATTGAACATTTTTATAACACAAAGTTTATCCAAAGATAAAAAAATAGACAATACTTTCTGTCTAATAATTCTCAAATACTCTTAATTTTTTATTACCAGTTCAAAATTAAAATAATTAACTATCTGCTAGATTTTCTCTGTTCATATTGAACTCCTGCCAGTAAGCAGTCTTTTAAATAAAAATGTATTTTTCATATATATAGTTTAAGAAAGTTGTTAAAAAAAATTTGATGACCCTTGCGTCACGGCTTGATACAACTTGTCAGGTTTTTTTTAGATATAGTTATCGTAAGATTAGCGAAGCATAAATGTGTACCGAAGCTGTACACACGCTTCATAACATCAACTTAGAAGTCCTCCAAAACCAAGGAGATCAGGCATGATCCACGCTGGCAATGCCATTACCGTCCAAATGCTTTCGGACGGAATTGCAGAATTCCGCTTTGACTTACAAGGTGAGTCGGTCAATAAATTTAACCGTGCAACAATTGAAGATTTCCAAGCTGCTATTGCTGCGGTAAAAGCAAATAATGATATTAAAGGCTTAGTTGTTACCTCTGGCAAATCAACATTTATTGTTGGGGCAGACATTACCGAGTTTGGTGAAAATTTCGCTCAAGGTGAAAAAGCGATTGTTGACTGGCTTATGCCTGTTCACGAAATCTTCAATAGCTTTGAAGATTTAGACATTCCAAAAGTTGTTGCTATTAACGGTATGGCGTTAGGTGGCGGTTTTGAAATGTGTTTAGTGTGTGACTATCGTGTGATGTCAGAAGCTGCACAGGTTGGCTTACCAGAAATTAAACTTGGTATTTACCCAGGTTTTGGCGGTAGCGTACGTTTAAGCCGTGTTATCGGTATTGACAACGCTGTTGAATGGATGGCAATGGCTGCTCCGAAAAAACCGGCTGCTGCATTAAAAGACGGTGCTGTAGATGCGGTTGTAGCTCCTGATAAATTACTTGAAGCTGCAACTGATTTAGTTAAACAGGCGATTTCTGGTCGTTTGAACTGGAAAGCAAAACGTCAAGAAAAACTTGATGCTGTAAAATTGAACCCGCTTGAACAAATGATGGCGTTCAACACAGCAAAAGGTGCTGTACTTGCTAAAGCAAATCCTGCTCAATACCCTGCTCCAAAATTATTACTTGATTCATTACAAGCGGGTGCAAGCCTTGCGCGTGACGAAGCATTAAAAGCTGAAGCTGAAGGTTTTGCTAAAGCAGCAATTACTCCACAAGCTGGTGCATTGATTGGTTTATTCCTCAATGACCAAGTTGTTAAGAAAACTGCTAAGAAACATGAAAAAGGTGCTCATCCTGTAAACCAAGCAGCTGTACTTGGCGCTGGTATCATGGGTGGTGGTATTGCTTACCAAGCGGCAAGCAAAGGCACTCCAATTATCATGAAAGATATTGGTAACCCACAACTTGCACTAGGTATGTCAGAAGCGAACAGCTTGTTAACTAAACAAGTTGAACGTAAGAAAATGAAACCTGCGCAAATGGGTGAAACACTTGCACGTATTCGTCCTACTTTAAGCTACGATGAGTTTAAAGAAGTCGACATCGTGATCGAAGCGGTTACAGAAAATCCAAAAGTTAAAGAAATCGTTCTTGCAGACACTGAAAAGCATGTTCGTGAAAATACGATTATTGCGTCTAACACGTCTACAATTTCAATTACGCGTTTAGCGAAAGCTTTACAACGTCCTGAAAACTTTGTAGGTATGCACTTCTTCAACCCAGTTCACATGATGCCGCTTGTAGAAGTAATTCGTGGTGAAAAGACTTCTGAAGAAGCTATTGCAACAACTGTTGTTCTCGCTCAAAAAATGGGTAAAACACCAATCGTTGTAAACGACTGCCCAGGGTTCTTGGTTAACCGTGTATTGTTCCCTTACTTTGGTGCGTTTGACCTTCTTGTAAAAGACAGCGCAGACTTCCAGCAAGTTGACAATGTGATGTCTAAGTTTGGTTGGCCAATGGGTCCTGCTTACCTCATCGACGTTGTAGGTATTGACACAGGTGTACATGGTGCAGAAGTGATGGCTGAAGGTTTCCCAGACCGTATGAAGCCAGACTACAAAGGTTCAATCCAAGCAATGTACGAAGCTAAACGTCTTGGTCAAAAGAATGACGTTGGTTTCTACAAATACGAACTCGACAAGAAAGGCAAGAAAGCAAAAACTGTTGATCCAACAGCGTATGAAATCATTGCTCCTTTCGTCACTGGTGAAAAACGCGAGTTTGATAACCAAGAAATCATTGACCGCATGATGCTTGCTTTCTGTAACGAAACAGTTCGTTGCTTAGAAGACAACATCGTTGCAACTGCAGCTGAAGCTGATATGGCAATGATTATGGGTGTAGGTTTCCCTCCATTCCGTGGTGGTCCATGTCGTTATATCGAC
Organism: Acinetobacter calcoaceticus; assembly: GCF_900520355.1. Lineage (NCBI taxonomy): Bacteria > Pseudomonadati > Pseudomonadota > Gammaproteobacteria > Moraxellales > Moraxellaceae > Acinetobacter > Acinetobacter calcoaceticus. The sequence continues at coordinate 3,601,567 of NZ_LS999521.1, forward strand.
CAAACAGGTGTTGCTGAATACGTTGCACTTTGCGACAAATATGCACACTTAGGTAAGGCTTATGAAGCGCCACAAATGTTGCGTGACATGGCTGCTAACAACAAAAAATTCTACGGTTAAGGAGCAACGTGAATGGCTACTTTAAATCCACGTGACGTTGTCATCGTTGATGGCGTACGTTCTGCAATGGGTAAAACCAAAAACGGTATGTTCCGCAATGTACGTGCTGACAGCTTATCTGCTGAATTAGTTCGTGCACTCGTTGCTCGTAACCAGTTTGATACCAATGAAGTTGAAGATCTGATCTGGGGCTGTGTAAACCAGACTCTAGAGCAAGGTATGAACATTGGACGTAACATCGGCTTATTGGCTGACCTACCAAAAACTGTGGCAGGTCAAACTGTTAACCGTCTTTGTGGTTCTTCTATGCAAGCACTTCATACGGCTGCTGCACAGATCGCAACAAACCAAGGTGATATCTTCATTATTGGTGGTGTAGAGCACATGGGTCACGTAGGTATGATGCATGGCATTGACCTTAACCCAGAAGCATCTAAACACTACGCTAAAGCATCTAACATGATGGGCTTAACTGCTGAAATGTTAGGTCGTATGAATGGCATTAGCCGTGAAGAGCAAGATGCGTTTGGTGTGGAATCTCACCGCCGTGCTTGGGCTGCAACACAAGAAGGTCGTTTCAAAAACGAAATCGTTGGTGTTGAAGGCCACGATGCAAATGGTTTTAAAATCCTTTGTGACATCGATGAAGTGATTCGTCCAGATGCAAACCTTGAATCGTTCAAAGCATTACGTCCTGTATTCGATCCAAAAGGCGGTACTGTAACTGCGGCTACATCTTCAGCTTTATCTGATGGTGCTTCTGCAATGTTGCTTATGTCTGCTGAGCGCGCACAAGCGTTAGGTTTAAAACCACGCGCTGTGATTCGCTCTATGGCAGTTGCAGGTTGCGACGCTGCAATTATGGGTTACGGTCCAGTTCCTGCAACTCAAAAAGCGCTTAAACGTGCTGGTTTAACGATGGCTGATATTCAAACTATCGAATTAAACGAAGCATTTGCTGCTCAAGGCTTATCAGTAATGAAAGGCTTAGGCGTTTATGACAAGCAAGACATCATTAACTTAAATGGTGGTGCGATTGCTTTGGGTCACCCACTAGGCTGTTCTGGTGCGCGTATCACCACTACGTTGTTAAACGTAATGGAACAACAAGATACTCAAATCGGTCTTGCAACGATGTGTATCGGCCTTGGTCAAGGTATTGCAACCATTATCGAACGTGTTTAATTAACACCAAGATAAGAAAATCCCCGCTCAATGCGGGGATTTTTTTAATGGCCTTGAAGACCATCTTTAATTTTCTGCTGTAAATCTATAATGTCATTAATATTCACTTTCATCGTCCCATCACGAAAAGCATCGACATTACTTCGGTTAATTTTCAGAGGCTCTAACATTTTAAAAATACCGTTGGTTGGGTCAGAGGATTGTATTCCTCCTGCTACCGCTAAAATATATTCTTGCAAAAACGGAGAAAGTTGAGACAAATCTGGCTGGGCCATGACTGGCTGATAATCTACCGTAGCCATGCCTTCAGGGACTAAAGCATTCTGTATATCATAATGAGTTTTATACTCATGATGTTGCAGAGCCTGACGCACTTTTTTATCTTCTTGGAAGGGTACAAATCCCACCTCTTCACGTAGCTCAGACTCAGCCATAACGCGAATTGTTGGTAAAGTAGCAACTTCTTCAGCTTGAACAGTCGGCAACCCCATAAAAGCAAATGCAGCGATCAAAGCTGATTGTTTTAGAAAGTTCATAACTTGCTCCAAAAATCAGTCACCCTATTCAAATTAAAAGATGATGATTAAATTAAAAGTATCTATAAATAGGCTACAACAAAGTCGAATTCGATTCAGTAAGGCTCAGATAAACGGTAAATATAATTAAAATTTTTAATGTAATAGTAAGGTTCTTTTATTTATTAAAAACTGCGACCTATAAAAGCACTCTATAACTTAGACAAAAGTGTCCAGATTATAGAGTGCGATCTATCTTATAAAGTTTATCGACTCTCCAACATCTCTTTTAAAGAACTCACTACTTGCGGAAATGTCGTATAACCTTCCCGTCCTAAAAAATGCCCGCCATTAGGCACTGTAATGTACGGCGCATCAATTTCTTTAGCGAATTGAATCGTAAGTTTTGGTGGAACCAAATCATCATTATCAGATAAATACACCAGCTTTTTCTTTATGTCATGAAAGTAACTCGTGTCGACTTTGCTTTTTGTTATATAAGCATCGAGTGGGGAAAAATCTGAAATTGGACCAGAAAATCCGGATACTAAAATCATTCCTCCAATGTTTTGATAATCATGTCTTTGTAAAAAGTGCAGTAACGTAATTACCCCTAAACTGTGTGCAACAAAATAGGTATTTTCATCCACACTAGGGATATGTTGGTCTAAAACCTTCTGCCACGCATCTACATCTGGATGTTCAGAATCTGGAAATGGAATTAAAGTAACGGTTGTATGATCATCTTCTATTTGATGTTTTAGGTCTAAAAACCAGTGATCATCTATAGAGGCTGAATAACCATGAAGCACAAATATTTGACGCATGTTGTTCTCCCGAAGTTCAATTATTTTGGCATTTGCAACAAATGACATGAAGCCGAATAACACCAATAAAATGAGTTTTCTGATCATGGAACAAGTACCATTTTGAAAGATATAAACATGCTAAACTATGACACCACTGTTAAGGTCAACCCTATTTTATGAACCTTGCCAAAGTTGCCGAACTCACAAAAGTAAGCCCTCGCATGCTGCGTTATTATGAGAGTTTAGGGCTTATACAGCCTCATCGGGCGAGTAATAACTATCGAAGTTATACGCAAAAAGATATTGAAAATATTAAGAAAATTAAAATATTAAATGATGCAGGAATGAATCTAAAAGACATTCAGGCTTTGTTACCTTGTTTTGATTTAGATGAACGCGTATTTACGCTATGTTCAGTAGTTCAAGAAAAGCTGCAAACTGAGCTCATGCACGTGTCCCAGCAGTTAATCAAACTACAAACTTCTCAAAGTTTATTACAATCTTTTTTAAGTAAAGGGAAAGCTGAGAGCACCAATCCATAAATTTTGATGCTCACGTTCAATTTATTCTTTTAAATCTCCCTCTAATGCAGCTACGTTCCTTTTCTTAATTTTTTCAACTTTTGCATTCAGCTTTAAAACATCTTGGTAAAGCTGGTTAAATTTTTTGACCTGAGCATTTTCATGAAAAAGAATCATCTGGTCTTTCTTTTGCCATGGATAGTTTTTTAGAAGTTTAAACATTTCTTCTGCTTTATCTAAAATTTGCAGTTCAATCATAAAAATTGCGTGATCTTGATCAGCCTTTTGTTGAGACCCCAATTTCATTTCCAGCAGTTGTCTCATCTCTGCATCCACAGATAATTCCTGAACTTTTGCTAAGAAAGTTTTATGAATTTTTTCATATTGAGTTTGATATTTATCTGAAGCCGTACGAACATCGGCTAACATTTTTTCTGTTTCCACATACTTCTGTTTTTTATCAATATCTAAACGATCAACATTTAAAAAAGTATCCCATTTGGCTGCTTTTAATTCTCTTAAATATTCATTACGTGCATTTATATTTTGAATCCAATAACTTAAGAGAAATTCTGAAATTTGCTTATAGTGACCTGCTAAACGTTTATCGTGAATATCGAGTTGGATGGGTTTAGACCAGTCTTGTGCTTGGTCATAAAGCTGGTTCATTTTTTCAGTCATGACCACATCAAACATTTGGCTACTGTCTTTGGCCTGTTGCTGTTTGATATGTTGATAGGTGAAAAAAATAATACTCGTGATAACAACCAGACTTGCAATTGCAATCAAAACTCGGCGCATATACACCTCCTATTTCCCTTCTTATAGTTTTGCTCTTTATAGTTATAAAATAGAGCTTATATCTTCTTTATATGCCATTTATTTCACAATACGCAACACTCTATTCGCTATTCAAAGCTTTAAATCCTTGAACATCATCCCTATTATGATGGGTAATTAAAATTTAAGAGATTCTCCCATGCGTGTTGATGTTTGGTCTGATGTAGTTTGTCCTTTCTGTTATATCGGCAAAAAACGCCTTGAACATGTAGCTGCTGAAGCAGGTATTGAGCTTGAAATTCACTGGCATAGTTTTGAATTAGATCCTGATGCGCCAGCAAAACATGACACTTCAAATACAGAACGTTTGGCTAAAAAATATGGCCGTACCTATGAAGAGATGGAAGAAATGGAGCGCAATATTGCGGCTATGGCTGCCTCTGAAGGTATTGATTTCCAATGGCAAAAGGCTAACTCTGGCAATAGTTTCAATGCACACCGCATTATTCACCTTGCGCAAAGCAAAGGCCTAGGCAACCAAGCAAAAGAAGCTTTTTTCCATGCTTATATGACCGAAGGTTTAGCGATTGGCGAACGTGAAGTTGTTGAAGAAATCGCTTCTCGTATTGGCCTTGATAATGCCGAAGTTGAGTTTGTATTAGATACAAATGAACTATCTGACTTTGTTCGTCATGACGAAAAAATTGCGAAAGAGCAGTTAAATGTTACTGGCGTGCCATTTTTTGTATTTGATCAAAGAATTGCACTTGCAGGTGCTCAACCACGTGAAGTCTTTTTAAAAGTCTTAGAGCAAGCACAGCTCAAAGCAAATGCTGAAGAAGTTGAGCAGGATGATGCGGCTGTTTGTAATGATGAATCATGTGATATTCCACAGAAATAAGTCAGCACAATTGAAAGTGTGATTAAATCGTATGTTTTATCACCATTTTAGCAATAGAGCGTTCTAAAAAAAGAACTATCCAATTGTTTAAAATCAGTTTATCATTACGGCTTAGAATATTCGCGCTGTAATGTTCTGTTTTTTATGTGTTTAATGATCGGAATTTGAAGTTTCCTTGATCTATCATCCCCCTTAATTGGGGGATTTTTTTTGGTTAGAAATAATCGCCACTAGCTTAAACTCTTTAAATTATTTCAAATATGTAAAAAAAGTTAAATTTACTTAACTTTTGTGTCGTCCTCTTGATTTTATTAGAAAAATCAACAAAATTGAAAACAACAACAAAACATAAAGATAGATATGAAAACATTTCACGTAATACCTTATCGGCAGCTTTTTGCACTTATAACTATTGGATTCGGTTCAGTGTGCATCACTCATGCAGAAACCACCTCTTCCTCTCAAAAACAGCAAGCAGAAGGTTTGTCATCTGGAGTTCAAACCGAAGTTACAACAGATGAAAATCTGTTAGACCAGATCCCACGTTGGGTAGATGCGACCCCAACCATTTTTCCAGAGCAGTCTAATCAACCGATTGTTCCACCTACCGAACAAACAGAAGATCAAACATGGGTTGACCGTAAACAAAAGAACATTCGTCATTGGGCCGATCGTACCTCTGAAAAAATTGATAACTGGTTTGGTGAAGTCGACCCACAGAAACCTGCTACAGCAACCATCCGTGTAATGGTCGATAACTATTGGAATGAATACGACAATTTTGAAATTAAGCCCAGAATTCGAGGTAGGATTAAGCTACCTACTCTAGAAAAACGTCTAAGCGTGGTCTTTGGTGATGACTCTTTAGATAACGAATTTGATAATAGCCCAGCCAATATTAACCAGAACCCGAATCAAGATTCAAATAAGAAGTTAGATGGTAAGCAAACTCGAGATGACAACAGTTCCATTGCTTTACGCTGGTCGAATTTTTCTAAAAGACTCCCTTTTGAAACAGATGCTGACTTAGGTATTCGCTCTGGAGACGATATTTACGTTCGTTTAAAAGCATCAAGAGATTGGCAATTACGTAATGATTTTAAATTCTATGCAGAGCAAATCTATCGTTACGGCATAGACAGCGAAAACTACTTACGTACTAATCTTGAGCTTACACATGCCAGACCAAACCAACCGTTTTTATCGAATCAGTTCAGCTTAACCTATGCCGATGACCAAGACGATGATCTAGCTTGGGAAAACCGGACTTTCCGCGAGCATAGTTTCTTTGCAAACAACCGTTTTAACTATGGTATTTATACAAGTGGTTATTACAACGACAGTGACTTACGTTTAAACAGTTGGGGGCCGTTTGTTTCATGGCGCCAGCCCGTTTTACGTGAATGGTTCTTTGTCCAAGGAGATGTAAATTACTTTAATGACCAACGCGAAGATCGCAACCATTTTGTCAGCACATTCTTGCGCTTAGAGGCTCTTTTTTAAGCTGCCAAACATCACCTTGGAACCTTCATCCAAGGTGATGAATAATAAAATACTTTTAAATAAAAATTTAAGCTTAGTCTCTTAAAATTTTATTCTAATTTTTGATTCTTTATTTTTTGAACGATGAATCAATTCTCTCCTTTTTCATTTCAATACAGATCGGCTGCGTTAGTTTGTATTTATAGTTTGGGCGTATTGGCTTTACTTCCACATACTCAATTTTTTTATACTTCTTTAAAGCACCAACGTTCAAGACGACATTCCTACTCGTCCAACCAACTCAACAAAGCAAACAGACAATCTCTGCCATTTGCACTCTCTCCTTGTGAAATAGAGACAAATAATGCTTTACCCGATGTAGCTTTAATTCAAGAGCTTATGGTGGTATTTGGAAATGATACGTTATGGAAGCGTGCGCAGTCTGAACATCCTTATAAAGCCTTAGGCAAAAAAAAGAAGAAGGCTTCGTCAAATCAAGCTACTTTAACAAATCCACTCAGTGCAAGCTGGGCCACCATTTCAACCTGGATGCCTTTTGAAAATAATCTTGATTTAGGTTCAAACTCAGAAAGTGATGTCTATGTACAATTTTTGGCAAAGAAAAAATGGAATTTAAGACATAACATTAGCATAGATACTGAACAGGTATTTCGTTACGGTTCGACCAGCCGACACTACACTGAAACCACTCTCAACCTAACGCAGAAAATGCAAGATAACACATTATTTTCTAATAAATTTAATGTAAACAAGAGCGAAAATGAAGATTACAACTGGGGAAATTGGACTTTTCAACAATTTGAGTTTGTAAAAGATAATAGTCTGACTTACGGTGTTTATAGTGGTGGCGTATATACCAAAAATGACATGCGACTAAATAGCTGGGGACCTTATATTTCGTGGCGCCAGCCTTTGTGGCGAAATTGGCTTTTTATGCAAAATGATCTTAATTTTTTTAACCATATTGATGATGATCCTAAACATCAACTCAGCGTTCAAATGAATCTAGAAGCTAATTTTTAGTCAAAAATTACCAAATTGTGGATAACTCTTTCTTTATCCACAAAAAAGCCCCTGAAGGTTCAGAGGCTTTTTTTTATACTGAATTATTTCAGCAACAAGCTATTAATACGTTTTACATAAGCTGCCGGATCTTCTGGCAAACCACCTTCAGCAATAACAGCCTGATCGAAAATCACATTTGCCAAGTCATCAAAATGTTCTGAACCTTCAAGTTTTTTCACTAATGGATGTTCAGGGTTAATTTCTAAAATTGGCTTAATTTCAGGAACTTCTTGCCCCGCTTGTTTTAACATACGGATGAGTTGAGGTGATAACTCACCTTCACTTGTTACTAAACACGCAGGAGAGTCGACCAGACGCGTAGTTACGCGTACTTCTTTGGTTTTCGCTTTCAATGAATCACTTAACTTATCAACTACAGGTTTGAATTGTTCAGCTGCTTGCTCAAGTGCTTTTTTCTCTTCAGCATCTTGCAAGTCACCTAAATCAACCGCACCTTTAGAAACATTCTTTAATGGCGTACCTTCAAACTCTTGAACAAAGTTCATTGCCCATTCGTCAACACGCTCTGCCATTAACAGTACTTCAATGCCTTTTTTCTTGAACAACTCAAGCTGTGGCGAGTTTTTCGCTGCTGCTAAACTATCAGCAGTTACATAATAGATGGCTTTTTGGCCCTCTTTCATACGTGCCTTATAGTCAGCGAAAGAGGTCGTCACTTCATCATTTGTTGAAGTCGCATAACGCAATAATTTTAAAATACGTTCACGGTTACCAAAGTCTTCGCCCAAGCCTTCTTTAATGACTGAGCCAAACTCACTGTAGAATGTCTTAAATTTTTCTTGGTCTTGTTCATCTTCCGATTTAGCCAAACCATCAAGCACAGTTAATACACGGCGTGCATTACCTTCACGAATCGTTTTCACATCACGGCTTTCTTGCAGCAACTCACGGCTTACATTGAGTGGTAAGTCTGCACTATCCACCACACCTTGAACAAAACGTAGATAATTTGGAATTAAATTATCTGCATCGTCCATAATGAACACACGTTTTACATAAAGCTTAATACCCGCTTTTGCTTCACGAGTAAAAATGTCATGTGGTGCTTTACTTGGAATATAAAGTAATTGTGTATATTCGGTGCTACCTTCAACACGGTTATGGGCCCAAGCCAGTGGCGCTTCAAAGTCATGCGTTAAGTTTTTATAGAACTCAACGTACTGCTCTTCAGTCACTTCGCTCTTGTTACGTGTCCATAAAGCACTGGCTGAGTTAATCGCTTCCCACTCGCCAGTCTTGACCATTTGACCGCCTTTAGACTCTTCGCCTTCAGCCGCCTCTTCCTCTTGCCAAACTTCTTTTTGCATTTCAATTGGCAAACTAATGTGGTCAGAGTATTTATTAATAATCTGCTTAACTTTATAAGATTCTAAATAATCAAGCGCATCATCACGCAAGTGAAGAATGATATCGGTACCACGGGAAGCTTTATCAATTTGCTGAACTTCAAACTCACCCGTACCACCGCTAATCCAACGCACCCCTTCAGATGCATCTAGACCTGCACGGCGTGATTCCACTGTAATTTTATCGGCAACAATAAAACCTGAGTAAAAACCAACACCAAATTGACCAATCAACTGAGCATCTGCTTTTTGATCACCAGTCAATTTTGACATGAAATCTTTAGTACCCGATTTTGCAATCGTACCTAAGTTATCAATCGCTTCCTGCTGGTTTAGGCCAATCCCGTTATCAGAAATTGTTAAAGTTTTATCTTCTTTATTTAAAATGACACGTACATGTAAATCTGGATCATTTTCATAATATTCAGGATGATTAATTCCTTCAAAGCGCAACTTATCACATGCATCTGATGCATTAGAGATAAGCTCGCGTAAGAAAATCTCAGGGTTAGAATAGAGAGAATGCGTCACTAAATGTAAAAGCTGTGCAACTTCCGCTTGGAAACTATAATTTTGTGATGCTTGTTCACTCATAAATCACTCCTTAAATTTTGAAGTCTGTTTGTTCTCGAATGCTTTATGAATGGAGTACTTCTAGAATTTTTCAATCCTGAATATTAAAAATTTTTTCTAATTAGAACGGCCCATGACTTAATACTCTATCTTGCAATATCGTATCTAACTGTTTTTGGCGTTGCTGATAAGCTTTGCTAATACAACTTACACCAGCAGCACAAGCATTTCTTTTTTTCAGCCATTGCTGCTGAGCATCTTTTTGACTATCGCGCCCACCCATCGGCAATGCATGCAGAACAATTTGGTAGGTTGTTGCCATTTTGACATCTGCATCATTTAAGGAACGATTTTTACAAATACTCTTTTCCGTTTTCGTTTTTGCGGCATCACACGAGAAACTTGCAGCTTGTAAATTTTGTGTGAACGCTATACCACTAAAAAGTGCTAAACAAAGCGCTAATTTGTTATTCATGATTTTATTCCCCTGTTTGTAATGAATAAAAATTAGTTTAGAAAAAAATATGCATAAGATGTGTAGAAAACTGTCTGTTTTATGCTTTTTTTAGTGCAAATAAACTCATAAAAAAACCTCACATAAAAATATATGTGAGGTGCCTGAGTCTAGGTTTATTATTATATTGTTCTATTTATTATTATGCTTAAAATTTATAGCTATAACCTAAAGTGTAAACAAACGGATTAATATCTAAATCAAACTTAGTCCCGTCATTTAAAGTAACTTCTGGACTTAAATCAGCATAACGAACATCGACAAACACGCCCCAATTTTTAGCATCAGCAGGTTGGAAATTAAAACCAACTTGTCCTGCAACACCAAAATCTTCTTTCACATCTTTTACAATGCCATCTTCATCCCAAGCAATAAATGCTGTAGCGCCAACACCAATATATGGCGTAAAACGAGTCGAATTTTTAAAATTATATTTAGCAGTAATCGTTGGTGGTAACTGTTTAAGACTCGCTACTTTATTTCCATTTAACAACACATCATGGTTAATTGGTGCGGCTAATAATAACTCTGCCGAAAATGGAGATTGACCAAAAAAGTATTCTACTGATGGCGTAAATGCATATTCATGGTCTGCTTTAACTACAGTGTTTTCAGCAAGTGTCGTATCTTCTGATGGCGCGATAACACTACCACCAAATTTTACTTGCCAGTTACCAGCAAATGTAAAAGAAGACATCCCCATTAACGCAACAACCAAAACTTTTTTGAACACTTTAATATCTCCAACCTTATTTATATTTATAATAAACATGTATTTTAATATCATACAATACTCATTATAAAAATATTTTATATTTTATTTTTAAATAACTGTTTTAAATAAAATTATATATTAACCAACCATTTTAATTGGTTTTTATTCCAACCTTATTAATCAAGATTATTTTATATTACCAACCGTTTTAATATACTTTTAATTCTGAGTGTTTTAATATAATTTATTTAAAATACATCTTTAATTTAGTCAATAAAAAACCTTCTTAATTTAAATCTAAAGATCATTATTAAGAAGGTTAATCATTCAATATTTTATAAGAAATTTATAAAACCATTGCAGCAATCCAGCCAAAAATTAATAGCGGAATATTAAAATGAATAAATGTAGGTACAACCGTATCCCAAATATGATCATGTTGCCCATCTACACCTAAACCAGCTGTTGGCCCTAAGGTTGAATCAGAGGCTGGTGAACCAGCATCGCCTAATGCTGCTGCTGTCCCAATAAGAGCAATAGTCGCTAATGGTGAAAATCCAAACTGTACGCATAAAGGTACATAAATAACGGCTAATACAGGAACACTAGAGAAGGATGAACCAATACCAATCGTGACAAATAAACCAATACAAAGCATTAAGAAAGCTGCGAGTGCACGGTTATCTCCAATAATATCGACTACACCGTTCACTAGCTGATTAATATCTCCTGTATGAGTCATCACTGATGCGAAGCCCGCAGCAGAAATCATGATAAAACCCACCAAGGCCATCATCCGCATACCTTGCACGAAGACATCATCGGCATCTTGCCACTTAAAAATTCCAGCAGTAGATAGAACAGCAAAACCGACTAAACCGCCCAAAATCATTGAACCGGAATAGAGCTGTGCAGCGAGTGTCAGACCGATTGCAAGCAATGCCATAAAGATCGTTTTCTTTGCAATAACCGGTGCTTGTTCTGCTTCATGTTTTAGCTCTTCAGCATCAGCTTTTAAGTCAGCTGTTTCAACTTGAGTAGTTGCACGAAGAGGTTTATCTAAATCAATTGTTGTAGTTGGCGTAATAGCAAGATCGGCATAAATTCTTGGCTTACGGTAGCTAATAAATACAGCAACCAAAGTACCTAAAACCATCCCCAAAACTGGAATAGCCATGCCAATTGACATCATCCCCCGCTCTACATGCAAGCCGTACACAGCACCAACCTTATTGATATTCCCCATCAAAATTTGTTCAAGGAAAATTGCACCAAAACCAACCGGAAGAAAAATATAAGTTCCGACTAAACCTAGCGTAAGTACACAGGCTGCTGCACGACGGTCTAACTTTAAATGGTTCATTACGCGTAATAATGGCGGAACGAGTACAGGAATAAAGGCAATATGAACCGGAATAAGGTTCTGAGAGAAAATAGCTGAAATAAGTAAAATACCTAATAGTAAATATTTCACTTTAGTTTGACGGCTTTTCCCCGCTTCCATTCCCAATAAACCAATAAGTTTATGGGCAAGTAAATCAGGTAAACCGGATTTTGAAAGTGCTAGAGCGAATGCCCCAAGCACTGCATAGGCAAGTGCGACTTCAGCACCATCTCCAAGACCAGCGTTAAAGGCATCAACGGTTTGAGAAAGGCTTAAACCTGCTACGAGGCCGCCTACCATGGCAGAAACCACTAAAGTCAGTACGACAGAAACGCGTGCCAGTGATAATAGGAACATCACTGCAATCGCAATAACGACAGCATTCATGAATAAATTCAGAGCAAAACAAAAGGCGATATTCTATCAGATTCAGATCTATGAAGCCGAAAATATCGCCGAATTAACTGTTTTATGCAGTCACTCAATCATTAAGCTTGAGCCTTAATAAACTGACGAATATGATCTGCAATTTTCGCAGGCTCACTCAGAATTGCCCAGTGATTTGCTTCAAGCTCTACATATTCAAATTTTTCTACCCACTTTGGCATAGCCTCAGTGATATATTCAGGGCTCACAAAAGTATCATATTTTAAAATAACCGCTTTAACTGGACACTGCGCATAACGTTGACGTGGGCCAGTTAAACGAGGAATAAAATTGGCACGATATAAATTAATGCCATATTTACCATCTGCATTAATATTATTATTTAAAGGTAAATTACTTTTTCTCTCCAGCTTAGTCAGAACTTTCCCCCATTTTTCAGGACTAAAAAGAGACCACACTGTTGGTGCTAGTAATGGAAGATGGAATGCACCGATATACCAAGATTTGGTTAATATTTTTAAGATTTGACCTGGTGAAGATTTAAATTTATCACGCAAGAACAAGGCTGCATGATCAAGACATGGTCCAGAAATTGTTGTATATGACAATAAACGCCCTTTAAATTTAGGCTCTGTTGCCGACTCCCAAGACTGGATAGAACCCCAATCGTGCGCAGCCATATGAAATTGACGATTTGGCAATAACTCATCAACGATTTCTTGTAAATCTAAAGATAAGCGCTCTAAACGGTAATCACGTATACGTTTTGGTATAGATGACAAGCCCGCCCCACGTACATCATAGGTGACAAGGTAAAAGTCATTGATTAAATGCTCAATGATTGATTCCCATACTTCTTGATTGTCAGGATAACCATGTACTAAAACCAACGGTGTATTTTTTTCGTCGCCCCATGTTTTGGCACAAAGCGTTTGTTGGTCACTTGTTGTTACTGTATGAACTTTTGGCTGCATAATCATTTCCTATCTTGTTTTTCAATCGATCATGTCGTTAGTCGGATAGAGCATTGCCATCAATATAAAAAAGATGATACTTATCTAGTATGAATACTGTTTCAATAAAAAAAATTGACTATTATGGCTATTTTAAGAAGACTTCAGAACAATCCTACGATTTCAAAATTTCTATTTAATCACTACCCTCCTTATCGAGGAGCAGGGATTTATATTGAAATCATGAATTTAGAACTTTGTCATGTACGAGTAAAAATGCCTCTGACTTGGAAAAACCAAAATTTGGTTGGAACGCATTTCGGGGGCAGTATTTATTCAATGGTTGATCCATTTTATATGATGATTCTGCTGCATCATCTCGGATCAAAATATATTGTTTGGGATAAAGCTGCTGAAATTAATTTTCTTTCCCCTGGTCGAAGCACTGTGCATGCAGATATTCGAGTCGACTTGGCTGAAATTGAGCAAATTCGTGAACTTGCCGACAACTACGAACCTGTTTTAAGAACTTATCATTTAAACATTTTTGATGAATCTGGGGTAAGAATTGCTGAAGTTAAAAAAACGCTTTATATCAGACGTAAAAAAGCAAAACCTTTCCCCCAATAAAAATAAGCGCTAAAAAGCGCTTATTTTTATTCAATCGATACGGTGTTATCTTTTTTCTTCAATTGCTGCACCAGCACCACCGCCAATCGCACCGCCAATTGCAGCACCAGAGTCACCACCCAATATTGCTTTACCTACCACAGAGCCGATCCCAGCTCCAATCGCGCTCTTAGTCGTGGTTTGCTTACTACCGCCTTGGGTATTTGAACCAACACCAGCACCTACTGCTGCACCTAAGCCTGCTCCAACACCACCACCTACATGGTTACCCAAGCCGCCACCTAATGCCCCACCCGCTGCTGCTGCACCAATACGCTGGTCAGATGGACTCATATTTTGACAACCCGTAAACATAAGTGTAGACAACATTAAAGCAGAAACTAATCCAATTGTTTTTTTCATGACCATACTCACTATTATCTGTTCTAATAAAAAGAATAATCCTCTTTTATGAGGAATTTGGTCAGATTGTGTTATTCATCTGTCCTAATCGATTGATATTTTGTAAAGCTCTTCTATTTATGATGATCAAGAAAATTTTTAATTATAAAAAATAAAAAAAGAAGCCTCTAATAAGATAAAGACTTCTAAGTTTTAAACATTATTAAGGGTACTTTTAGTACTTCCCTTTCTTCTCTTCATAAGCTGCGCCTGCACTACCACCAAGTGCTCCACCTGTAGCAGCACCAGTGTCGCCACCAATGATTGCTCCACCTAATACCGCACCGACACCAGCGCCAATTGCACTATTACGGACGGTTTTACTACTAGATCCTTTTGCATTAGCCGCAACACCTGCACCAAGTGCCGCTCCTAAACCTGCACCAATATTACCGCCTACATGTTTCCCTACTGCACCACCTGCACCGCCACCGATCGCAGCTGAACCAATACGTTTACTTTCTGGGCTTGCATTCTGGCAACCAACAAACAAAGTTGTTGACATGAGGCCAACACTAACAATCATCATCATTTTTTTCATTAGATTTACTCCAGTCTTCATAAACATGTAGCCTAATATGTTTTTGTGAAGGGTTTATCCCGCTTAAGTAATGAAATAATGGCTCTTTAATATATTTATGTAATTACCACTTTTAATTGTTATAAATAAAAAAGGCACCCTGAGGTGCCTTTTTTAGTGCCAATCTAAACTTAGAACTGTTCTGAGTTTAATGCTTGGCTGAATGCTTGGTCTACTTCGCTGAAGTCATTGTGAAGCTCATGTTCAGCAGCTTCTGCTTCTTGACGACGACGTTCTAGGTGGTATGCAAGACCAGTACCAGCTGGAATCAAGCGACCCACTACAACGTTTTCTTTCAAGCCACGTAAATCATCTTCTTTACCTGTTACAGCCGCTTCAGTTAACACACGAGTTGTTTCCTGGAACGATGCAGCAGAGATGAACGAGTCAGTAGAAAGCGATGCTTTAGTAATACCCATCAATAGACGTTCGAACTTCGCAGGGAACTTGTTCTGAGCCAAGACAGCTTGGTTCTCTTGAACAACACGGATGTAATCCACTTGCTCACCTTTGATGAAGCTAGTATCGCCGCCATCAGTGATATCAACTTTACGCAACATTTGACGTACGATAACTTCAATATGTTTGTCGTTGATTTTTACACCTTGGAGACGGTATACGTCTTGAACTTCGTTCACGATGTAGTTCGTTAATGCAACTTCACCTTTCAAACGTAAGATGTCATGCGGGTTTTGTGGACCATCAGAAACAGTTTCACCACGGTTCACATGCTCGCCTTCGAACACGTTGATTTGACGCCATTTTGGAATCAATTCTTCGTAGATCTCAGAACCATCATCAGGGCTAATTACCAGACGGTTTTTACCCTTAGTCTCTTTACCGAAGCTTACAACACCTGAAACTTCAGCAAGAATTGCATGTTCTTTCGGTTTACGTGCTTCGAATAAGTCAGCTACACGCGGAAGACCACCGGTAATATCACGAGTACGTGATGTTTCTTGTGGTACACGACCAATAACGTCACCCACACCAATCGTTTCGCCATCGCGAACAGTTACGATTGTGTTTTGTGGCAAGAAGTAGAACTGTTCGCCGCCATCTGTTGTATCCAACACGATTGCAGGACGTAAATCTTTACCAGAAGCAGGACGAGCCGTTACAGGTAAGATTTCAACGGTAGTCATACCAGTTGCATCATCAGTTTTTGATGTTGCAGTTACACCATCAGCGATTTGACTGAAACGTGCTTTACCAGCAACTTCTGTAACGAGTGGATGTGTATGCGGATCCCAAGTCGCCACAATACCGCCAGCTTCTACAGATTCACCATCTTTCAACAAGATGCTTGCACCGTAAGGAAGTTTATAGCGTTCGCGTTCACGACCTAAATCATCGGCAATACCAATTTCACCTGAACGAGAAACTGAAACCAAGTGACCTTTTGCATGTTGTACAGTTTTCACGTTATGGAAACGTACAGTACCTTTGTTACGTACTTGAACACTGTTTGCAGCAGAAGTTCGGCTCGCAGCACCACCAACGTGGAACGTACGCATCGTTAACTGTGTACCTGGTTCACCAATAGACTGTGCTGCCATTACACCTACTGATTCACCTGGGTTAACCAAGTGACCACGTGCAAGGTCACGGCCATAACATCTAGCACATACACCAAAGGCAGATTCACAAGCAATTACTGAACGTACTTTGACTTCATCCACACCAGCTTCTTCAAGATGAGCTGCGATTTTTTCGTCAATTAAAGTACCACGAGGTAATACAACTTCATCATCAGACGCACGACGAACATCTTCAGCCGTTACACGACCTAATACACGGTCACGTAATGGTTCGATTACATCGCCACCTTGAATGAATGGAGTCATTACCAAACCACCCGCTGTACCACAGTCAGGTTCGGTAATTACCAAATCTTGCGCTACGTCTACAAGACGACGTGTCAAGTAACCAGAGTTCGCAGTTTTTAATGCTGTATCGGCCAAACCTTTACGCGCACCGTGTGTTGAAATGAAGTACTGAAGTACTGTCAAACCTTCACGGAAGTTCGCTTTAATTGGCGTTTCGATAATCGAACCGTCTGGTTTTGCCATCAAGCCACGCATACCAGCAAGCTGACGAATCTGTGCCGCACTACCACGGGCACCAGAGTCAGACATCATATAGATGCTGTTGAATGATTTTTGCTTCTCGTCTTCACCTTGTTTGTTTTTCACAACGGTATAAGACAAGTTATCCATCATTGCTTTAGCAACTTGGTCGTTTGTACGCGCCCAGATATCGACAACTTTATTATAACGCTCACCAGCAGTTACGAAACCTTGTTCGAACTGTTGTTCGATTTCACGAACTTCTGTTTCTGCTTTGTCAATAATTGAGTATTTAGTAGGTGGAATTAACATATCTTCCATACCTACAGATACACCTGAGCGAGTCGCTTGACGGAAGCCCAAGTACATTAACTGGTCAGCAAAGATAACTGTATCTTTCAAACCAAGTTTACGGTAGCAAGAGTTGATTAACTTCGAGATATTCTTTTTAGTCATCTCAAGGTTGATCATGTCAAAGCTTAAGCCTTGTGGAACAACTTCCCAAAGCAGACAGCGACCTGGTGTTGTTTCAACAATAATAGTTCCGTGTTCACGTTCACCATCTTCATTGATAACAGTTTGATGTACACGTACTTTAACACGAGCATGAATCGCAACTTGACCAGTTGCAAGTGCACGGTTTACTTCGTGAGTATCAGCAAACACCATGCCTTCGCCTTTAGCATTTACTGCATCACGTGTGATGTAGTAAAGACCCAAGACAACGTCCTGAGAAGGAACGATAATCGGCTCACCATTTGCAGGTGACAAGATGTTGTTTGTTGACATCATCAATGCACGAGCTTCTAACTGTGCTTCAAGTGTCAATGGAACGTGTACCGCCATTTGGTCACCGTCGAAGTCGGCGTTAAACGCAGCACAAACGAGTGGGTGAAGACGGATTGCCTTACCTTCAATAAGAATAGGTTCAAATGCTTGAAGACCTAAACGGTGAAGTGTTGGCGCACGGTTCAACATTACTGGATGTTGACGAATTACAGAAGCAAGAACGTCCCAAACCTCTGGAGTCTCACGCTCAACCATTTTCTTCGCAGCTTTAATGGTTGTTGCCTGACCTGAAGCTTGTAGTTTAGCGAAAATGAATGGCTTGAATAATTCAAGTGCCATTTTCTTCGGAAGACCACATTGGTGAAGGCGTAAAGTAGGACCTACAGTAATTACCGAACGACCAGAATAGTCAACACGCTTACCAAGTAAGTTCTGACGGAAACGACCTTGTTTACCTTTGATCATATCTGCCAAAGATTTTAATGGGCGTTTGTTAGAACCAGTAATTGCACGACCACGACGACCGTTATCAAGCAATGC
Organism: Acinetobacter calcoaceticus; assembly: GCF_900520355.1. Classification (NCBI taxonomy): domain Bacteria; kingdom Pseudomonadati; phylum Pseudomonadota; class Gammaproteobacteria; order Moraxellales; family Moraxellaceae; genus Acinetobacter; species Acinetobacter calcoaceticus. The sequence goes on from NZ_LS999521.1 coordinate 3,619,908, forward strand.
ATCTACAGACTCTTGTAACATACGTTTTTCGTTACGTACGATGATGTCTGGTGCAGCAAGATCAAGAAGACGCTTCAAACGGTTGTTACGGTTAATGACACGACGATATAAATCGTTCAAGTCAGAAGTCGCGAAACGACCACCTTCCAGTGGAACTAATGGACGTAAATCTGGTGGAAGTACAGGAAGTACATTCATCACCATCCATTCTGGCTTGTTGTTTGAATCGTTGAATGCTTCCATCAATTTCAAGCGTTTAGACGCTTTTTTCAACTTCGTTTCAGAAGTTGTTTGAGGAATTTCTTCACGTAAACGTGCGATTTCAGCTTCAAGATCGATATCTTTTAATAAATCCTGAATCGCTTCTGCACCCATTTTCGCAGTGAATTCATCACCGTGCTCTTCAAGTGCATTAAAGTATTCTTCGTCTGTTAAAAGTTGATACTTTTCAAACGGAGTCATACCTGGGTCAGTTACAACGTATGATTCGAAATACAATACACGTTCGATATCACGAAGCGTCATATCAAGTAATAAACCGATACGAGATGGTAACGATTTTAAGAACCAGATATGTGCAACTGGAGAAGCGAGTTCAATGTGACCCATACGTTCACGACGAACTTTCGCTGTAGTTACTTCAACGCCACATTTTTCACAAATGACGCCTTTATATTTCATACGCTTGTATTTACCACACAAGCATTCGTAATCTTTTACTGGACCAAAAATTTTGGCACAGAACAAACCGTCACGTTCTGGTTTAAAAGTACGGTAGTTAATTGTCTCAGGTTTTTTAACTTCACCATGAGACCATGACTTAATCATTTCTGGTGACGCAAGACCAATACGGATACGGTCAAACTCAATTGGTGCATGACCATCTGAGTCCGTTTTCTTACGCATGATATCGAGCAAGTCTTTCAATTTTTTTCTCCGTGTGTCGGGAAGCAACGCTTACCCGACTGGGTCACAAATATTGTTTTTTCCTAAAAAATCGTGAGTCTTACGACTTAGTCACCATTTTTCAGTTCAATGTTGATACCTAAAGAACGGATCTCTTTGGTCAATACGTTGAACGATTCAGGCATACCCGGATCCATATAATGGTTACCATCTACAATATTCTTATAGATGCGTGTACGACCTTCAACGTCATCCGACTTAACAGTTAACATCTCTTGAAGTGTATATGCTGCGCCGTAAGCTTCGAGTGCCCAGACCTCCATCTCACCGAAACGCTGACCACCGAACTGTGCTTTACCACCGAGCGGTTGCTGTGTAACAAGTGAGTAAGAACCAGTTGAACGCGCATGCATTTTGTCATCAACCAAGTGGTTTAATTTGAGCATGTACATGTAACCTACAGTTACAGGACGATCAAACTGTTCACCCGTACGACCATCAAACAATACTGTTTGACCAGTACGTGAAATGTCAGCTAATTCAAGTAAGTCTTTAATTTGGCTTTCTTCAGCACCATCAAATACAGGAGTAGCTAAAGGCACACCAGCACGTAAGTTGCCAGAAAGAGCTAAGACTTCAGCATCAGTTAAGCTGTCAAGATCTTCTTGCTCGCCGCCGACTTTGTTATAAATCTTGTCTAAGAATTCGCGAAGTTCTAAAACTGTGCGCTGTTCTTTCAACATTTTTTCGATTTTATCACCAAGCCCTTTAGCCGCCATACCCAAGTGAGTCTCAAGAATCTGACCCACGTTCATACGAGATGGTACACCCAATGGGTTCAATACGATATCTACCGGTACACCGTTAGCATCGTGTGGCATGTCTTCAACAGGTAAAATGTTAGATACAACACCTTTGTTACCGTGACGACCAGCCATTTTATCACCAGGCTGAATGCGACGTTTAACTGCTAGGTAAACTTTAACAACTTTTAGAACACCTGTTGTTAACTCATCACCAGTCGAAAGCTTACGTTTCTTCTCTGCAAACTTCTCATCAATTTCTGTGCTCTTCTCTTTCAAGAACACTTGAATTTGAGATAAACGTTCAGCAATTGCTTCGTCTGTAGGTTGAATTTCAAGTAAGTCAACAAGCTCTAAACCAGATAGCATACTTTCAACGAGCTTATCGCCACGTTTAGTCGAACCACCGCCGTTAGACTCTTGGCCATTAAGCAAACGAATTACACGCTCACGAGCTGCTTCTTCAAAGATCTTGTATTCTTCTTTCAAGTCTTTACGGTAAGCATCAAGCTGTGCTTTTTCAATTGCCATCGCACGGTCATCTTTCTCTAAGCCATCACGAGTGAAGACTTGAACATCGATAACTGTACCTTTAGTACCAGATGGAACACGTAAAGATGAGTCTTTAACGTCAGCTGCTTTCTCACCAAAGATTGCACGAAGCAATTTTTCTTCTGGGGTTAACTGAGTTTCACCTTTAGGCGTTACTTTACCAACAAGGATGTCACCAGCAGTAACTTCCGCACCGATATAAACGATACCCGATTCATCAAGTTTAGAAAGTGCAGCTTCACCTACGTTAGGAATATCGGCAGTAATTTCTTCCGCACCTAACTTAGTATCACGCGCTACACATGATAATTCTTGAATATGAATAGAAGTTAAACGGTCTTCTTGAAGTACGCGCTCAGATAACAAGATCGAGTCTTCATAGTTGTAACCATTCCACGTCATGAACGCTACACGCATGTTTTGACCAAGCGCAAGCTCACCCATATCCGTTGACGGACCATCTGCCAAAATGTCACCGCGAGCAACTTTGTCGCCCAGATTCACGATAATATTTTGGTTGATACAAGTGTTTTGGTTAGAACGTGTATATTTAATGAGGTTGTAAATATCTACACCAGCCTCACCTGCAATCATTTCATCTTCGTTTACACGAATAACGATACGAGAAGCATCTACATATTCAATTGCACCACCACGGTTAGCGATCACACATACACCCGAGTCACGTGCAACGTTCGCTTCCATACCTGTACCTACAAGCGGTTTATCCGCACGTAGAGTAGGAACCGCCTGACGTTGCATGTTTGAACCCATCAATGCACGGTTCGCATCATCGTGTTCAAGGAATGGAATAAGCGATGCAGCTACAGATACAACCTGCTGTGCAGATACATCCATATGCGTCACTTTTTCAGGTGGCATACGTACAAAGTCACCTTGGTGACGAACAGAAACAAAATCTTCTGTTAAGTTACCATCTTTATCTATCGCAGAATCGGCCTGTGCAATAACAGTACCTACTTCTTCAATAGCAGAAAGGTATTCAACAGCATCAGTTACTCGGCCATCTACCACTTTACGGTAAGGTGTTTCCAAGAAGCCAAAGTCATTTGCTTTTGCATATACAGAAAGCGAGTTGATCAAACCAATGTTTGGACCTTCCGGCGTTTCAATTGGACATACACGACCATAGTGAGTTTGATGTACGTCACGTACTTCAAAGCCCGCACGTTCACGCGTTAAACCACCAGGCCCAAGCGCTGAAACACGACGTTTATGTGTAATCTCAGATAATGGGTTGTTTTGATCCATAAACTGAGACAATTGGCTTGAACCAAAGAATTCTTTGATTGCAGCTGCAACTGGTTTTGCGTTAATGAGATCTTGCGGAGATAAATTATCTGTTTCTGCTTGGCTTAAACGTTCTTTAACAGCACGTTCAACACGAACTAAACCAACACGGAATTGGTTTTCAGTCATTTCACCAACAGAACGTACACGACGGTTACCCAAGTGATCGATATCATCGACTTCACCTTTACCGTTACGGATTTCAACTAATGTACGTAATACATCGATGATATCTTCGTGCGATAAAATACCTTCTACTTCACGTGACTTCTGGTCAGTACCAACTTCGTATGGGCGACCCAAACGACGGTTAAACTTCATACGACCTACTGGAGATAAGTCATAACGTTCAGAAGAGAAGAATAAGTTATTAAATAAGTTTTCAGCAGCTTCTTTTGTTGGTGGCTCGCCTGGACGCATTACTTTATAGATTTCAACTAATGCTTCTTCACGACCAGATGTTGTGTCAGCACGTAATGAGTCAGCAACGAATGAACCACGGTCAATATCGTTCGTAAACAAGATATTGAACTGTTTAACACCGCCTTCTGCAAGTTTCACCATAACTTCATGGCTTAACAATGTATTTGCAGCAATCACATCACCATTACGTAAAGTAATATCTTCGGCAGTGATACGCTCATACAGGTACTCATCAGGAACTGATAGCTTAGCTAAACCAGAAGCTTCCATTTGACGTACGTGACGCGCATTAATACGTTTACCTTGTTCAACAATGATTTTGCCGTCATTGTCTGCAATATCAAATTGTGCCATTTCGCCACGCAGACGATCTGGAACGAGGTCAATTTGATAACTACCCATATCAAGATATACAGGTACTTTTTCATAGAACAAATTCAAGATTTGTTCATTGTTATAACCCAATGCACGCAACACAACAGTTGCTAATAATTTACGACGACGGTCAATACGTACATAAACTAAATCTTTTGCATCAAATTCGAAATCTAACCATGAACCACGGTAAGGAATAATACGTGCAGAATAAAGTACTTTACCACTTGAATGTGTTTTGCCTTTATCGTGATCAAAGAACACACCAGGTGAACGGTGTAATTGAGATACGATTACACGCTCAGTACCATTGATCACAAAGGTACCATTGTCTGTCATGAGTGGCATTTCACCCATGTAGACTTCTTGTTCACGTACGTCTTTAATAGATTTAGTTTCGCGATCTTTAATGATCAAACGAATTTTTACGCGCATTGGTGCCGCATAAGTCGAACCACGTAAAATACATTCACGCACATCAAACTCAGGCTTACCAAGGCTATACTCAACAAATTCTAAAGCAGCATTGCCAGAATAACTTTCTATAGGGAAAACTGAACGAAATGCGGCTTGGAGACCGATATCTTCGCGGTTTTTTGGAGTTTTGCCACCTTGCAAGAACGTTCTATACGAATCGACCTGGATCGAAAGTAAGTACGGTGCTTCCATTACTTGGGGCAATTTACCAAAATTCTTACGGATCCGTTTCTTTTCGGTATATGAGTATGCCATCTGGAGTCCTCGGAAAGTAAACCAAGCCCGCCTGCAGAACGGGCTCAGAAGGAATTACACAGGCCGATATGGCCACCACTGTTTACAAATGCTGCAATTTTTAGTGGTATTAAAACGCTTAACAATATTTTTTAAAAAGAAAAATATTGGTAAACATTTGAAATTACTCTAATTATTCCAAAAAACGACAATTATTGTACAGAACAAACAAAAATCGAGCCGATTATTGTAACGCAAAAAGGCTGATGACCCAAGAGCCATCAGCCATTTTATGGAGCCGATTTAAAAACCGACTCCTTTTACAATTACTTAAGTGTAACTGTAGCACCAGCTTCTTCAAGTTTCTTCTTAAGTTCTTCGCCTTCTTCTTTAGAAATGCCTTCTTTAAGAACTTGTGGAGCACCTTCAACTAGGTCTTTAGCTTCTTTAAGACCAAGGCCTGTTGCTTCACGAACTGCTTTAATTACCGCTACTTTGTTAGCACCAAAAGAAGTCAACTCAACGTTGAATTCAGTTTGCTCTTCAGCAGCAGCAGCAGCAGGAGCAGCAGCTACAGCTACAGCAGCAGCAGATACGTTGAATTTTTCTTCAAAAGCAGAAATAAGTTCAACAAGTTCAAGAACAGTTTTTTCAGCAACTGCGTTTAGGATTTCTTCGTTTGTTAAAGCCATGAGATTAACTCCAAATGGGTATTGAATGGTGTGGAAGTAGATTTAAGCTTAAGCAGCTTCTGACTCGTTTTTCTCTTGAAGCGCTGTAAGTAAGCGGCCCAATTTCGAAATAGGAGCTTGAAGAACAGATGCGAGCATAGTAAGCGCTTTTTCTTGATTTGGAAGGTTTGCGATAACGCTAACTTCAGCACCTTGATAAAGTTTGCCGTCAAATGCAGCAGCTTTTAATTCAAATGCTTTGTTAGTTTTAGCAAATTCTTCAAACAAGCGTGCAGCTGCACCCATATCGTCTTCAGAAGTTGAGAATGCTAAGATTGTTGGGCCAACAAGGTTGTCATTCAAGATTGCAAATTGCGTATCTTGAAGAGCACGTTTAGCCAAAGTGTTACGCACAACGCGTGTAGCAACACCTAGTTTACGAGCTTCAACACGAAGAGCAGTTAATTGCTCAACAGTTAAACCTTGATAGTCAGCAACAACGGCAGCGAACGCTGTAGAAGCAGTTTGAGCCACTTCAGCAACGATCTGTTTTTTGCTTTCAATAAGAAGAGCCATTGTAAAACCTCCTAACGGTGATTTATGTACTCAAAAAAGTACACTCCCAATTCGCAAGTCAACAAGGATTTGACTTACACGCGGAGGAGGAATAAATCACACCACCGCGTCTACGCAGGCTGGGTTATTAAGAAGATATTCAAAAGAAGTCTCTTCGCCTGTGGTCTTTGACGCTGATAAATTTACATTTATCAATTCAAAGTCCGCCTGATGAGTGAGGAAACAAAGCATTACTTTGAATGGGTGTAAAAAATCTATGATTCTTCACACCCTGCCCTCAATCAGGACTTTAAAATTCTTGACCAAGTTTTAAACTTAGTTAGAAACGTTGCTTACATCAACAGTAAGACCAGGACCCATAGTTGAGCTCAAAGTGATCTTTTTGATGTATACACCTTTAGAAGTTGCAGGTTTTAACTTTTTCAAGTCAGCAACTAAGGTTTCAACGTTTTGACGGATAGCAGCAGCTTCAAAGCCTAATTGACCGATCGCAGCATGGATAATACCTGCTTTGTCTACACGGTAACGAGCCTGACCAGATTTAGCGTTTTTAACAGCATTCGCTACATCAGGAGTTACAGTACCAACTTTAGGGTTTGGCATTAAACCACGTGGACCAAGAATTGTACCGAGCTTACCAACAACACGCATAGCGTCAGGAGCAGCGATTACAACATCAAAGTTAAGGTTTCCACCTTGGATGCTTTCAGCAAGGTCTTCAAAACCTACGATGTCTGCACCAGCTTCTTTAGCAGCTTCTGCTTGCGCACCTTGAGCAAATACCGCTACACGTACAGTTTTACCAGTACCAGCAGGTAATGTAGTCGCACCACGAACAACCTGATCAGATTTACGCGGGTCTACACCAAGATTTACAGCTACATCTAAAGATTCTTTGAACTTCGCAGCAGGTAGGCTGTTAAGAACTTGCACCGCTTCTTCCAAAGTGTAAACTTTGTTTGCTTCAACAGCAGCAGCAATGGCTTTTTGACGTTTAGTTAACTTTGCCATGTCTTATAGCTCCACTTCCAAGCCCATAGAACGTGCAGAACCAGCGATGGTACGTACACGTGCGTCTAAATCAGCACCAGTTAAATCTGGTTCTTTAGTAGTCGCAATTTCTTCTAACTGAGCACGAGTCAACTTACCAACTTTAGTTTTGTTTGGTACAGCTGAACCTTTTTGAATACCAGCAGCTTTCTTAAGAAGAATAGAAGCTGGAGGAGTTTTCATGATGAATGTGAACGACTTGTCGTTGTACACAGTAATCACTACAGGAATTGGAAGACCTTGTTCAACTTTTTGTGTAGCAGCATTGAATTCTTTACAGAATGCCATGATGTTTACACCACGTTGACCTAATGCAGGACCAATTGGTGGAGATGGATTTGCTTTACCAGCTGGAACTTGCAGCTTGATATAGCCGTCAATCTTCTTAGCCATTTTAAAATACCTCTGGGTACAAACGCCGCTAGGCTCCCCAATGTTTACGCTACACTTTTATTACAACAACAATGCCCGATAAAATCGGGCGTTTTTCAACCAATTAAGATTAAATCGTTTTTTCGACTTGGCGAAATTCGAGTTCAACCTGAGTTGGTCGATTAAATACGTTAATCGTCAACGTTAAACGTGACTTCTCGTATTGAACTTCTTCCACAACACCTTTAAAGTCTGTGAATGGACCGTCAATAACAAGTAATTCTTCGCCTGGCTCAAACATCGTCTTAGGACGTGGTGCTTCACCTGTATTACGTACACGCGCAAGAATCGCATCTGCTTCACGCTGAGTGATTGGTGCTGGCTTTTCAGGTGTACCACCGATAAAACCTAGAACCTTTGGACATTCTTTAACGATATGCCAAGTATCATCATTCATTTCCATTTCGACTAACACATAGCCTGGAAAGAATTTGCGCTCAGATTTACGTTTCTTACCATCCTTCATTTCTACCACTTCTTCGGTAGGAACAAGGACATCACCAAAGCTATCAGCAACAGCGCTACGCTGGATTCGTTCTGTAAGTGAACGTAACACTTGTTTTTCATAGCCAGAGTAGGCATGAATAATGTACCAACGTTTCATAGCTCTTTTACCCGATAATCAACTTAATTAACCAACCCAAACCATAGTCAAAACACCATAAAACCAATGATGCAACAACTACAACCAATAGAACCTGCCACGATGTAGTGACTGTTTCTTGTTTTGTTGGCCAAGTTACTCGACGCAATTCGACTCGCGCATCTTTTAGCAAACGAACGAAGCCTTTACCTTGATGGGTGGCGTATAATAAACCCAAAGCCACAACGATACAAGCAAAAATTGCCCCAACACGCACCCAAATATTGTTTGCAGGTGCCCAATGCGCTGGTAAATACTGATTCGCCATAATAGCTAAAACCAATAATGCAATCGCAACCACCCATAGAACAATATCTAGAGGCGAACCAGAACGAACAACTTCAGCAGAATTATTTCTTTGAGGAATTGGCGCGTCGCTCAATGCGTCACGCGATTTATCATTCGACATTTTTGTACTCGTCGTAGAACTCGCGACTTATTATATGAACAACTAAGCCAGCATCAAGCTTTTTATTTCAAAATATGGCAGGTCAGGAGGGACTCGAACCCCCAACATTCGGTTTTGGAGACCGACGCTCTACCAATTGAACTACTGACCTATAATGCAGATTGAGAGCCAAAGCCCTCAATCTGAGACGTAATCCGTCACTATACTATGCTTATGCAGTTACTTTCGCAACAACACCAGCACCTACAGTACGACCACCTTCACGGATCGCAAAACGTAGACCTGGGTCCATTGCGATCGGGTGGATTAATTCTACTGACATTTCAACGTTGTCACCTGGCATAACCATTTCAACGCCGTCTTGTAATTGGATTGCGCCAGTTACGTCAGTTGTACGGAAGTAGAACTGTGGACGGTAGCCATTAAGGAATGGAGTATGACGACCACCTTCTTCTTTAGAAAGTACGTATACTTCTGCATCGAATTTAGTGTGTGGCTTGATTGTACCTGGTTTAGCAAGTACTTGACCACGTTGTACGTCTTCACGCTTAGTACCACGTAGAAGAACACCACAGTTCTCGCCTGCACGACCTTCGTCAAGCAATTTACGGAACATTTCTACGCCAGTTACAGTCGTTACTACTGTGTCACGAATACCAACGATTTCAACTGATTCGCCAACTTTAACGATACCAGATTCAACACGGCCTGTTACTACAGTACCACGACCAGAAATAGAGAATACGTCTTCGATTGGCATCAAGAATGCTTTGTCGATAGCACGTTCTGGTTCTGGAATGTAAGAGTCAAGCGCTTCAACAAGAGCAAGAACTGAAGGCTCGCCATATTGACCAGCATCGCCCTCCAACGCTTTAAGCGCAGAACCACGGATAACTGGAGTGTCATCACCTGGGAAGTCATAAGTAGAAAGAAGTTCACGAACTTCCATTTCCACTAATTCAAGTAATTCTTCATCATCAACAAGGTCACACTTGTTCAAGAATACGATGATGTAAGGTACACCAACCTGACGAGAAAGAAGGATGTGTTCACGAGTTTGTGGCATTGGGCCATCAGTCGCAGCACATACAAGGATCGCGCCGTCCATCTGAGCAGCACCAGTAATCATGTTTTTAACATAATCGGCGTGGCCTGGGCAGTCTACATGAGCGTAGTGACGGATTGGAGAATCGTATTCTACGTGTGAAGTATTAATTGTAATACCACGTGCTTTTTCTTCAGGTGCTGAGTCGATTTGTGAGTAATCTTTCGCTTCACCGCCGTAAGTTTTTGCACAAATAGTTGCAATCGCAGCAGTTAAAGTTGTTTTACCATGGTCAACGTGACCGATTGTGCCCACGTTTACGTGTGGCTTATTACGTTCAAACTTAGCCTTAGCCATGTTTATATTCCTCGTTTACGTCGAACACCACTCTGAGCCGAACTCAGCATCGACATATCGCCTAAAAAATCAAACACCCAATACTTGAAAAGCAGACTAATAAGCCTGCTTTTTAAATCTTTGTAGAAAATCTACTAAACTGTATCTGGAGCTCTTATCGAGATTTGAACTCGAGACCTCTCCCTTACCAAGGGAGTGCTCTACCACTGAGCTATAAGAGCGATTATCCTTCGATGGAGCGGGAGACGAGGGTCGAACTCGCGACATGCAGCTTGGAAGGCTGCCGCTCTACCAACTGAGCTACTCCCGCACGATGCTGGTATACTTAGCACTTCAATCGAAGTTAATGGTGGTGAGAGAAGGATTCGAACCTTCGAAACTTTCGTAGCGGAGTTACAGTCCGCCCCCTTTGACCGCTCGGGAATCTCACCACTTCACACTTATTTCAGTGTTATTCTCCACTCAACAACTTTACACTTTTAAGATGGTGCCGGCACACGGATTCGAACTGTGGACCTACTGATTACAAGTCAGTTGCTCTACCAACTGAGCTATGCCGGCGTTTCTTAGTGTTTCGTACGTTTCGTATCGGAACGGTGTGCAGTTTAGCAAAACTTCCAAACGATGCAAGCAGTTTTTTTAAAAAAACTGCTAAAAACTCATAAAATCAATCCGTTTGACGATAATTCAACCGCTTTGATCACTGCGCGAGCTTTTATTTGTGTTTCATTCCATTCTGATTCAGGGTTTGAATCGGCAACCAAGCCTGCTCCAGCCTGCACATATACCTTCTTATCACGGATAACACACGTACGGATTGCAATCGACATATCCATTTCCCCATGCCAACCTAGATACCCCACCGCCCCACCAAAAACGCCTCGCTTAACAGGCTCAACTTCATCAATAATTTCCATTGCACGAATTTTCGGTGCGCCAGATAAAGTACCTGCCGGGAAAGTTGCTTTAAACACGTCTAGTGCATCAATATCATCACGCACCTCACCTTGTACATTTGACACAATGTGCATGACATGCGAATAGCGCTCGATGACCATTTGATCAGTCACTTTAACCTTACCAATTTTAGAAACTCGACCGACATCATTTCGACCAAGGTCAATTAACATTAAATGCTCTGCTATTTCTTTTTCATCAGAAAGTAAGTCTTTTTCTAAAGCGATATCTTCTTCTTTAGTTTTTCCACGTGGTCTGGTACCAGCAAGCGGGCGAACTGTCGCAATTCCATTTTCCAGACGAGAAAGAATTTCAGGCGATGATCCTACAATATGGAATGGTTTGTTATCTGTAATAGTTT